>CAZCAK010000020.1:0-13043 GCA_964496605.1 uncultured Acidiferrobacteraceae bacterium
GTCGGGCTCCAATCGTGAGATTTTTCTCGCCTTACGTAACCGCGGCATCTTGCGCGCCGTACACGACGTAGAGGTCAAGGGCCTCCGTCGCTACTGGGGTGCGCTATGGGAGTATTCACCGGACGCAAAAGTGTGGCGCCATAATTTTTTTAAAAGCGCGAGCATGTTCGATATGCGTACGCGGCGTGCCGCGATACTGCTCGAGCGCGAAGCCGGCACACCGGATGCGGTGCTGCAAATCGGAGCGATGTTCGACGCGACCGCATCAGCGCGTCATATTCCGCGTTATTGCTATCTCGATTCCAACTGCGTGTTATCGCAGCACGGGGGCCCACAGGCCTTCGGTCACTACGCCAGTGAGCGGCACAAGAGGCTGGCGTTTCAGCACGAGTCGGGGGTCTATCGACGCTCGCAGGGGATTTTCGTTTTCAGCGATTTCCTCAGAAACTCGATGATTAACGATTTCGGTATCGACGCGGCCAAGGTGCATACCGTATATGCCGGGGTCAATCTCGCGGTTCCGCCGATCGATATGGATCGGCGCAAGGAACCCACCATCTTATTTATCGGCAAGGACTTTGAGCGCAAAGGTGGACCGTTGCTCGTGACGGCGTTCCAAAAAGTACGCGAAGTGGTGCCCGAGGCGAAGCTCATCATCGTCGGTTCAAACCCGCAAATCGATTGTGCCAATGTCGAAGTCATCGGCTATATCGACAAAAATACGCCAGATGGGGAGGCGCGATTGGCCGACCTGTATCAGCGCGCGGCGGTCTTCACCATGCCATCGCATTTCGAGCCCTTTGGTATCGTCTATGCCGAGGCGATGCATTTTGCAGTGCCGTGCGTCGGCGTCGACCATTACGCCATTCCAGAAATTGTCGGCCACCGTAATACCGGTTTGGTCGTTCCGCCTGACAATGCCGCTGAGTTGGCGGCGGCGTTAATTTACTTGCTACACAACCCGGCGATTGCCCGTGCCATGGGTATGGAAGGCAAGCGCCGTGCGGAGCAGCTATTTCGCTGGGACGTGGTTGCAGAAAAAATGGAATCGGTCATGCAGCATAATCTCGCTAAGGAAGCGACGTGTTTCCGCGCCGCGAGTTAATTGTCGAGGTTATTTACGCACCCTTGGTCGGCGGCTCCGAGACGTTGGCGTTTACCTTATGTAAGCATTGGAAGACGCAAGGCATCGCAACGCGTATCTGCTGTTTATACGAACGTTCTGGCGCACTACTACCATTATTCGAGGACGCCGGCATTCCGTACGATTTAATGGACGTGGGGAAAAAACCCATGTGGCGCCGTTGGGCCTTGCTCACGCGTTATCTTTGGCGCGTGCGGCCGCGCGCGATTCATGTGCATCACCTCGGCTCGCTCGTTAATGTGTTGGTGCCGGCGCTGATCACGGGTTGTTGGAATATTGTCTACACCGAACACTCGATGCTGATGATCGCGCGTACCGCATGGATGAAACGTGCGATTCCGATTCTTTCGCGTTGTGTCAGTAAAGTGACCTGTGTATCAAATAAGCTCGTCGATTTCTTCGGCCGCGAGCTTGGCGTGCCTTCGAAGAAATTAGTGACGGTCTATAACGGTGTCGACACCGGCCAATTCTACCCACGCACGCCGATGAATTATGCCATCGCCGGCGTGCCGCGCATCGCGGCGGTGGGGCGCCTGGTCGATGAAAAAGATTATCCGATGTTCCTTGCAAGTCTCGCATTGCTCGCGCGCCGCGGCGTCCGGTTTCAGGCCTTGATCGTCGGCGACGGCCCCTTAAGCCAGCCGCTGCAGGCACAGGTTCAGGCATTGGGTTTAGAAAACTTCGTGCAGTTTCTCGGGCGGCGCGAGGATGTCGCCGATATTTTGCGTACGGTCGATATTTACGCACTGCCATCGAAAAGCGAGGGCATGCCGCTGGCGGTGCTGGAGGCAATGGCGACGGCATTGCCGATCGTGGCCACCGCACTCGAGGCGATGCCGGAAATTTTGACCCACGAGGTTAACGGGCTTTTGGTCGAGCCGGGCAATGCGGAGAAGTTTGCTGCCGCCTTGGCGCGCCTTATCGAAGATGCGACGTTGCGACAGCGCCTCGGCACGGCGGCATTGGCCGATGTGCGTGCCTTATTTTCGATCCAAAACGCGACGCAGCTGTATGCGGAGTATCTCGGTATTACGCCGTAACCATAGTATTCACGATCAGGGATTGATTATGAACGGACTATTAATATGGGGCGCGTTGGCGCTCATGACGTTGGCGGGCCTAGTGGCATTTTACGGCCTCATTCGTAAACGCAATCTGCATGTGTGGTTGCCGTCTTATCTGTGGCAGCGGTTGCGACGAAAGTTTACCCGCAGCAGTGTCGCCGGACCGCGCCACGTGCTGTTTTGCTTTGTCGATCACTTCGAGCCGGAATGGCGTCGCCCGGCGTTCGCCACCGCGCTCGCACGGGTCGATACCTGGGTTAAGCGTTACCCGGCGCTGGCGGCGCGCCATCGTGACGCCGATGGACGTGCACCGATCCACAGCTTTTTCTTTCCCGAAGAGGAATACAAACCGGAATATCTCGATCGATTGGCACGCCTATGTCGTCAGGGCATCGGTGAGGTCGAGGTGCATCTACATCACGATCACGATACCTCCGAAGGCTTTCGTTACAAGTTAGAAGACTTCAAGCGTAAATTGACGCGCCATCACTGCCTTGCGCGCGACCGTCACGGCAACGGGCGCTATGCGTTTATTCACGGCAACTGGTGTCTCGATAATGCCAAACCGGACGGAAGCTGGTGCGGCGTCAACGATGAAATTCAAATTTTGGAAGAGACCGGCTGCTACGCCGATTTTACCTTGCCGGCGGCACCCGATCCGGCACAAACGCGTCAAATTAACTCGATTTACTACGCCATCGACGATCCGCATGCGCCGAAGTCGCACGACCGTGGTATTCACGCGCGCGTCGGTCAAGGGCGCGCCGGCGATTTAATGTTGATTCAGGGTGTGTTGCGCTTGAATTGGAAACGTCGCAGCCGCGGCCTGATGCCAAAGATCGAGAACTCCGATATTTGCGCGTCTAATCCGCCGACGCGCGACCGAGTCGACCTCTGGGTCGACACCGCAGTGGGCGTCATTGGGCGGCCGGAATGGATTTTCGTTAAGGTGCACACACACGGCGCCTGCGAAAACGATTTCGACACGCTCTTGGGCAACCCAATGCACGCTATGCATGAGTATCTTGAAGCGAAATACAACGACGGCAAAAATTACGTGCTGCATTACGTCTCGGCGCGCGAAATGTACAATATTGCGCGCGCCGCCGAAGACGGTCATCGCGGCAACCCCTACGACTATCGCGATTATGAAATTATGGCACCGTCATATGCCGAACGTATCGCACCGGCGCCGATTAAGATTGCCTAGGGCTGTTCGCAGGATCTCGTGCTAATTCTTTTCGATGTGATCTTCTTTGATGGTCTGCTCGATGGCGTCGCTGACATCCTCCGGTCGCGTATGTTGTGTCATCGCAGCGACCGCGTCGTCCTTAATACCGCTGCCGCCGAGTCTTTGCTCTAGGCGGGTGACGATCTCGAGTACCTTGGTTGTTTCCTGCTCGTTTAGCAGTTGGATTTGCAGCGTTAAGTGGGCGCGATGATTGCTGAGCTGCTGCATGATGCGCTGCGTGGTCAGCACCAATAGGGTCAATATGATCGCCTCCGACCCGAGAAATAAAATCAAGCCGGCGTAAGGCCAGGGATCCACCGGCGCGTCCATAAACGGCGGGTGCAGTGGCGGCGTATTCATTACAATCCACGCCATGATGAGCACCACATGCAGCAGCAGTACGTAAAGGCGGCCGATGACGCTGGTGATACGATGGACTAGTCGCTCCAGCGGGGTAAATTTATTGTAGAGCTCCTGCTCAAGCTGGGCGATAGTCTCGAGGTTTTTATGAATCAGCCGGTCGATCGAGCGGCGTTGGTTCAAGAACGACCCTCATTACGGAGACCACTAGCGTTTGCGTCGACACCGCCGATACGGTCCTGAATGTAGCGTGCGGTTGCGTTGATGAGCTGATGATTGCTGTAGCTGTTATCGTCGGACGCGACGACGTTTTTATCCGCGAGAAAATCGACTAAACGGATATTGTGGTGCGTCGCGTAAAGCTCCAATGCCAACATGATATATAAGTGCGCGATCTGACCGCGCTGGCTTTGAGATTCCGGCGCGTCTTTTGGCGCTAGATAATCGATAAAAAATGGAAATGTCGGTAAGTCGACGATTAGATTATGGCCATTGACGCGCGGCTTTAATTTTGGATTAAAGTTCGTGCGCTGAAACGTGTCCAAGGTCGAAAGCTGCGGTACGCCGTTGGGAAAATGAATATTGACATGCACGTTTCGGTAAACGGAATTGAACGCGCGAAAGTCATCAAGTCGCAACCGCGGCTGATTGTCGGCCGATACCCTGATTTGCATGCGTCGGTCGTTTTGAATGGCGGACAGAATGTAAAGAAAATTCAAATTATCGGCACGCTTCCAATCGTAATGGTTCGATTTAATTAGCCACGCGCTGTCGTCTGGATCGATGAATGAGAGATCGTGCGCCGTGGCGACGTGTATCGACTGTAAGAAGCTCAACTCGCGTTCGCCGGCGATGGCATTACCGTCGCTATGCAAACGATGGATCGCCATTTTTAGCGGGTGGGTCGTGGGGATAAATATATACCAACGGTACGCGGCGGCCCCGAAGGCAAAAAAGATCAGGGCGACGACGCCGTAGTGCAGCCAAAACTTAGAACGCATATCGATCCTTGACGAACTCAACTATTGATAGTTTAGAAGTAAATGCATGGCCGGCATCCGACCTACGAGGGAGACAGGCGACGTGACGCCACGCGACGCCGTGAAGGGCGGCCGGCCGGCTTTTTTGTGGTGCCGGTAGACGAGGGCGTGCCCCCGGGCGTGAGTGCCGATAGCGCCGGCAGGCGCTGTTTTTGGCTGAGTACCGGCGCGAATAAATCGCCGTCGGCGGCTACGCGATCGAGCGTCGCCTGGTAGTCGAAGCTGAGGTGCGTGGCATCGCGCGTCGCGACCAGCGTTGCGACTTCGTCCCAGGTTACCGGCGTCGACACCGTCGGGATGTCTTTGGCGCGTAGCGAGTAGACGCAGATAGTGGTCTTGTGGGCGTCGTTCTGGCTCCAGTCGATCAGCACCTTGCCTTTGCGTAAATCCTTTTTCATATTCGAAACGATTCGATCCGGATATTGCTGCTCTAGCGATTGCGCTACAGTGTGCGCAAATGCCTTGGTAGCGTCGTAGTTCACCGCCGTGTTCAGCGGCACATAAACTTGCATGCCCTTAGAACCCGATGTCTTCGCATAGGCCACGAGCTTAACGCGGCTCAGAAGCTCGCGTAATTCCAACGCCACCTCGGCGCATTCAACGATTGTCGCCGGCGCACCGGGATCGAGATCGAATACCATCATGGTTGGCCGTTCGATATTACGCGCCAACGAAAGCGAAGTGTGCAACTCGAGGTCGGCGAGATTTGCCGCCCATACCAAGGTGGCGAGATCGTTCGCCAGGCAGTAATTGACGTCCCGCTGGTTGCCCTCGCTCCATACCGCCTGGGTTCGCACCCAGTTGGGGCGATGGCTCGGACATTGTTTCTCGAAAAAGAAATCGCCTTCGACACCATTGGGGTAACGTTTTAAGGTCAGCGGTCGGTTGCGTAAATGCGGTAATAATACCGGCGCGATGCGGCGGTAATAATCGATGACCTGCGCCTTTGTAAATCCGATACGCGGATATAGGACTTTATCGAGATTCGATAGACGCAGACGCCGGCCTTCGATATCGACTTCCGCGCTATGCGCCATGCTAGGCCTTGCGCTTACGTTTGCCGCCTTCGGGTTTGCTACCGCGCGCGGTGCGCCGCTTAGTCTCCGCTAGGCTGGCCTCAAGCGCATCCATGAGATTGATCACCTTGGCGCCTTCCTTCGGCGGTGGCTGAGTCACGACGTCTTCACCTTCGGCTTTACGTTCGATAAGTTGCAATACGCGTTCGCGATATTCGTCGTGATATTTTTCCGGTGTGAAGTCGGTACTGAGTGATTCAATGAGTTGCTCCGCCATCGTCAGCTGGCGTGGATTGACATCGATATCTTTGGCCGGTAGATCGCTCAAGGCTTCGGTCGACACCACCTCGTCGGAAAAAAGCAGCGTCGATAACATTAACACGTCGCCGCGTGGACGCAAGGCAGTGAGATATTGCTTGGTGCGCATGACGATGCGTGCGATTGCAACTTTGTTGGACTTTTTCATCGCCGCCAGCAGCAGGGCATAGGCATTCGCGGCGGTCGGTTGCGGAACGGCGTAATAGGTATGCTCGTAGTAGATAGGGTCGATTTGATCGAGACCAACGAAATCTTCGATGTCGACCGTATGGGTCGTCTTCGGGTCGATATTTTCCAGTTCTTCCTTGGTGATCTTGACGTATTGGTCGGGCGCAATTTCGTAGCCCTTCACCAAATGATCGGCGCTAACCTCTTCGCCGTCGGCGGGACACACACGCTTTTGTTGAATGCGCACGCCGTCTTTGTCGTGCAACAAATGAAATCGGATATCTTTCGGGGATACCGCGTTATAGAGCTTGATGGGAATATTGACGAGCCCAAAGCTCAATGAGCCCGTCCACAAAGACCGCGCCATACGCCCTCACGTGATGTCGCCGTGACGCGCGCGATTCGCCGCTAACCGTCTTGACGTTCTTGCTTTTGGTTGTCGTTCGATTCGCTGCCGCCGTCGCTGCGACGTGCATTACGTTCGCGACTTTGCCACGAGCTCTCGCCGCCCTTGCGACCGATCGCGGCCATGTGTTCGCGATTTTGACTGACCACTTCGCCGCCTTTGCGTCCTGCTTCGCGGGCCTCTTCTGGAGTGAATTCATGCGCCGTGCCTTTCTGATGCGCGGCCTTGCCACCCTTACTGGCGATCTCGCGTTGTTTTTGCCGATCCATCGCCGCAAACCCACGATTGCTTTTCCCACTAGTACTACTTGCCATTGCCGCCTCCGACTGAAAAAAGTTGCGCTAATGAGCACTGCGGCCGTCCCGCCGCGCCCGTGCATGACAGTTCAGGTGATGCGGTGACTATATTACTTATCAACGAGTTAATGCATCGGACCAATGCCTGATGCTGGGCCTGATGGAGCGCGGCGAACCGTGACGACGAAGTGGTTTAGCGGGTAGGGCGTGCCCGCTGATCGATAGCGACGCGCGTGCGCAGCACGGCCTGAATGGAGCTGTCGGTATTGCTGGCGCTAATATCGGTGTGAAGGTGTGAGCGTGGAATGGCTAATCCGTGAAGCACGATTAAACCAAGCAGGACGAGTGTGGCGACAAATTGTTTGGTTTTGCGGTTCATAACGACCTCGTGCCGCCGCGGCCATCGCGGCCGCGGCGAAGTGTCCTAAGCTTGCGCCTTGCGACTCGGGCGCGCGGCGTTTTTTGCCTCTGCGATATTGTCGCCGATCTGCTTACTCTGATCGTCCGACATGACGTCCTCGGCCTCGGGGAATAATTCTTCCTCTTCTTCCGATACGTGATGCTCGACGTTTTCTTTCATGACCTTCATTTTTGCCATCCAGACATCGGAGCCGATTTCCTCGCCTTCGAGTTCCGCTAATAATTCCTTCACGACGTTATGCTCCTCAAGTCCCTCCAAGGTCATGTCCTTGGTTTCCTCGAATTGCTCCAAGGCTGGATACAAATATTGTTCCTCGATTTCGGTATGTAGCTCCAGCGCGTCTCGCAGTTGTTCGAACAGGTGTTCCTTAGTCTTGATGGCGTTTTCACCCGCATCTTCGATCTCCTTGAACAGCTTGGCGACTTTTTTATGGTCTTCTTTCAGTAGCTTAAATGGGTCGTTTTTCATGCAGTCTCCTTGAGTCAGGCTAGTGCTTCGGGTTCGTAAAGTGCCGACCAGTGTAGAGTTGGCCGCGCGCCATACCATCGGACTTTTGGATAAAAGCGAATTTCAAAAATCCAAAAAAAACCTCCGGGCTAGGGGGTAAGCCGGAGGTCGAAAGCCCTAATAAGGATTAAGGCGCCGCTCAGGGAGGAGGACGAGCGGAGACGTTATTCTGCAAATGGGGCCTGGCGCTGGCATCCGACTTTAGTCGGAACCGCCGGGCGTTAGGGTGCCAGCTGGGTCGGGTCCAAAAGACGGATTCTTATAAGGAATAAGCCCGACTACGCTGACGGCTTCATCATGATGGAGCAGCCGTCATGGCTATATTAGGGAGTGGGTCGGAAAAGAGGCCCAGTACCGGGGCCGGCATCGCAGCATTACCGCGCCTTCCGGTGAGTGCCATTTTGAGCGATGAGGTAGTGTCGGCGCAAGGGCAGCGTATCGGCTCACTAAAAGAGCTGGTGGTCGATCTGCACTCCGGTACCATCGCGTACGCGGTATTATCGGTCGGCGGATTATTCGGCATCGGTACCCGTATGTACGCGGTACCCTGGTGTGCCCTGGAACGCGGCAGTCATTTTTTTATTCTACGCGATGCGCTAAGCCCCAGTCAGTTACTCGACGATTTGGATTGTGATGCGCCGACGTGGTTGCCGCCGCGAGAACAAAGTGGCATTAGCTCAGGCGAACCCAACTCGCTGCAAGAACCAAAGTAACGCCCCCTAAATAACAGCGAACGCGGAATGCGATCGACAAATGCTCGCCGACTGGTGTGCTTGTTTTCGCCTTGCCGGTTTGATGAAGTGTTAATGCTCTTGATTTTTGCCCCCCGCAGTGAATACATAAATATAGGGTGACACACACCTGAAGTCCGATGCCCAAGTCTAGTGTACGAAGGTGTCGGATAGTCGACATTCTTACGGAAGCGGTCGAGTCCTATAACGAATGGTCAGGGGCGATTAATGTCGCGCGTTGCGCGCGAATGTCTTGAAACTTGGGCACGCTTCTTTATAATGGCGCGCGCGGATTGAAATTGTTACTCGCGTATATATTTGTACATAGACTTAAATAATAGATTTAATAAAAGAGGCGCGCAGCGCCCATTCATTCCGCGCATCCCTCCCTGCACACAAGTTGAAAGAGCAACTTAAATAATAAGCCGGTCTATATAACCGGATTGTTCGGGGATTCATGGTTCGAATTTTTCGGCATTACATACCGACGCCCTTGGTCATGCTGGCCTTGGCGGAAGTGGTATTACTATTCATCGCGGTTTATCTCGGCGTGGTACTGCGTTTCGGCGTCGGCGATAAAAACGAGCTGTATCTAGTCGGCACTATCTGGCCGCGCGCCTTATTGTTTACCGCGGTGATGATCAGCGTCATGACGGCGCTCGGTCTTTATCAGCGTGAATTACCGGAAAGCGACATCGGCTATTACTCGCGGTACGCCGCCAGTTTTGCCATCGGCTTTGTAGTAATGACGCTATTGTTCTACGCGTTCCCCGATTTATTACTTGGCCGCGGCGCATTCGGTCTGAGCCTAATGTTCGCCTTCGTCGGGACGGTGCTGGCACGGCTGATCTTTTTACGTTGGGCCGATTTCGACGCAATCAAGCGACAAATCCTCGTGCTCGGAACCGGTACGCGCGCCGCCAAGATTGCCGCCCTGGAGAAGTCCGTCAAAGACCGGCATCGGTTCAATGTCGTCGGTTATGTCCCCTTGCAGGGCACACATCATTTCGTCGATAAGCATAAAATTCTCAACGAGCGCGGCGCGCTCTTGAAGTTGGTGCGCAAATATCACATCGATGAGATTGTGGTCGGCGTGCGCGATCGCCGCAACGGCGGCCTGCCGATGGAAGAGATGCTGGAATGCAAACTCGCCGGCATATCGGTGGTAGATTTGTCGACCTTCTTTGAGCGCGAAACCGGCCACGTACAACTCGACTCGCTCAACACCAGCTGGATTGTGTTTTCCGAGGGCTTCTCCCATACCTCCATGCGCGACGTCACGAAGCGCCTCTTCGATATGTTCATCAGCTTCTTTCTGTTGGTCTTGGCATTACCGGCCATGGTCGTGACCGCCTTGCTGATTAAACTTGATAGCAAAGGCCCGCTGTTCTACCGTCAGGAACGTGTTGGCGAGAATGGCAAGACCTTCGGCGTGCTCAAATTTCGCAGTATGACTGTAAATGCCGAAAAAGACGGCGTGCCGCAGTGGGCACAGAAGAACGATAGCCGTGTGACGCGCGTCGGACGCATCATTCGCACGCTGCGCATCGACGAGCTGCCGCAAATATTCAACGTGCTGAAAGGCGATATGAGTTTTGTCGGTCCGCGGCCGGAACGGCCATTCTTCGTCGAGCAATTGACCAAGCAGATTGCGTATTACAACTGCCGCCACACAGTGAAACCCGGCATTACCGGCTGGGCGCAGGTGCGCTACCCCTATGGTTCATCGACCGACGACGCGGTGCATAAGCTGCAGTACGATTTGTACTACGTCAAAAATCACACGCTGTTTTTGGATTTGATTATTTTGTTTCAGACAGCGCAGGTCGTGTTATTCGGCAAAGGTGCGCGCTAGTCCAGTGAGTGTGCCTTGAGCTAGTGTACTTTGAGCGGGTTAAGCGGCGAGTTGTCCCAACTCGCGACATGATCCCCGCGAAAATAAACTCGCGAGCTACCGTAATCCCAGACCGCATCCGTCATTTGTGTCGGCCGCCCTTGCACCGCCATGACGTCGGCCTTGCTCGATCCAACGCCGAAGTGGTGCGCGTGCGATTTCGGTTGTGCGTCCAGGCGCGCCTTCAGCGGTAGACCGCTTGGGTCGTCGTTCCAACCGACGACAACACCGTCGTTGAATTGCACCGTGGCGTTGCCGTAATACCATACATTGTGCTCGATGCGCGTTGGGATACCTTGCACCGCGTGAACTTCACCTAGGGTCGAGCCAAAGGTGAAATAGGCCTGTGATGTCTTTGCCTGGGCGGTATGTTCCCGCTCAATGCTAACGGTTGCAGGCTCGCCGTGCGGTGCCGGTGTGGTTGCCGATTGTTGCAACCAAGCGACCAGCGCCGCCGCCGTTGCCGCGAGAATCGCTGCATAGCGCATCGGAATCCGTGACGCTGCCTTCGTTCTCGCCGTCGGTGCAGTGTCGGCTGCCGCTGCCGGTGTTACCGTTTGCGACGGCGTGTTCATACCGCTGGGACGATCGAGCGGATCCGGTGCCGGCATTGGCAGTGTGTGATGATGCCGATAGTGCTGCGCCAATAAATGAAACGCGTTATTGATCGCCTTGATTTTTTCGTCGGCGGTACGACGTTCTGTTTCGGTTTGGAAATGGTCCGGATGCCACTGTTTGACCAATAATCGGTAACGTTCGCGAACGTCGTGCCAATTGCAGCCGGGCCGCAATTGGAGGGTGCTATAGCAATGGATATAGTCGGGTAACATCATGATCGTTTTCGGCGCGACGTAGTGTACCCAAGGCGTTGCGATTCCCAAACTGATTCGCTCATTTGAAAATTTTGCCGCCGATGAGCCTTGTATTGAAACGAGAGGCGGTCTTATAATTCGCCCGTAATTGTTTGGCTTGGCGACGAATTCGTCGACACACTACTACATATCCACTGCCAGACTTCACCTCTATAAATCGCAAATCGCAGAAAGCGATCGCTATAACGCGAAGGCGATGCCGGGAGACCGGTGAGGTTGTGGGAGGGGTTCCCCACCTTTCCGAATAAACTGCGAACGGCAGTGAGCCGATTCGCGTTGTCAAAAGCAAAAAATATTTTTTTTCGCGGGCGGGGTATTCATGCGTATCTTCCACATTCTATTCGTGGTGTTCATTGCGGGATGCAGTTCGACGGCAAGGCATGCCGATAAAGATCCTGGCGAGGCCGCGCGCTTCGGCGCCGGCAGCACTTATCGCATCGGTGTCGACGATGTCTTACAGGTGTCGGTGTGGCGTAATCCGGAACTATCGGTAACGGTGCCGGTGCGTCCCGACGGTAGGATTTCGGTGCCATTGATCGGCGACGTGCAAGCCGGCGGTCTCATGCCGATGGAAGTGGCGGCCAATATTAAAGAACGGCTCAACGCCTATATCCGCGACCCCAGCGTCGCGGTGATCTTGTCGCAACTACGCAGCCATGAATTCCTGTCGCGGGTGCGCGTGGTCGGCGCGGTACGCCAACCGCGTTCGTTGAATTACCGTCAGGGCATGACCGTGCTTGATGCGGTGTTGGAGTCGGGCGGTGTCAACGAATTTGCTTCGGCGAATCGTACCAAGTTGCACCGCCGTATCGGTGATAAGGCACAGGTGATCAATATCAAGCTTGGCACCATTTTGTCGAGCGGTGATACGGAAACCAATATCGAATTACGTCCCGGCGACGTCATCTCCATACCTGAGCGGATCTTCTAATGCCAGCGCTGGCGATTTCGCTTGAGATGATGCTGAAGAACCTCCTGAACGAGGCGGTACAGCAGCGCAAGTTTGTCGTGGGCGGCTTCATCGTAATTAATCTAGTGTTCCTCATTGTCGGCTTGATTTGGCCGAAGGCCTACATATCGTCGACCACCATTCTGGTAGATGAGAAAAATATCATTCAGCCCTTAATGCAGGGTGCCGCGGCGATGACCGATGCCGTCGATCGCGCAAAGATTGCGCGCGAGGTGATCTACGGTCGCAAGGTTCTGAATCAGATTTTGCAATACGCCGGCTGGCTGACGAATAACCCGACGCCGATAGAGCAGGAACGCATCGTCGAAAGGATCAAGAAGCAAATCGAAATCTCAAATATCAGTCCGAAGATTATTCGGATTCAATATAAGGACAGCGATTCGGAGCGGGCGTTCAAGACGACGCAGAAGCTTGCCGAGCTGTTTGTGCAGGAGAGTACCTCCACCAAGTCGCAGGAAAGTAAGGCGGCATTCGACTTCATCGATAACCAAGTACAGGAGTACCACACCAAGCTTGCGAACGCGGAAGAGCAGCTGAAGGAATTCCGCACGGCGAACATCGACTCGCGTCCGGGTACCGGCGCCGAAATCGGCAACCGGATTAAC
>CAZCAK010000021.1:0-12824 GCA_964496605.1 uncultured Acidiferrobacteraceae bacterium
AGACCTCGACCGCCGCGATTTTTATTTCAAAAAGTTTTACCAAGACGATCCGGCGGACACGGAACCATCGTCCGAGCAATAAGACCTAATGGCGCAACCGACGATCGCGCGCCGTCTTGAGCGTAAATTCATTGTCATGAGCTGCGACACCGAGTTGTTGGGTGCCTTGCGCAAACAAACACCTACCGGCTGGGAAATGATTGTCACGACCGATCTTGAGGCGCTAGGCGATTGGTCGGAGCTGTTGCTGTATCGATTTCTATTGCTCGATCTTGATGAGATTGATGCGTTCGATCCATTGGATGTGATTCGCGCCATCCGTACCGAGCACATGCTGCAGATCGCGGTATTTTGTTTCGGGGGCGACCAGACTATACGCGACGAGATGCGCTTGGCGCGTGCCGATCGTTTTTACGATCGCGAAAAAATTGCGGAAATGTTGCCGCAGTTTTTGCAGCAGTATGGCTGGGGTAGTACAGAAACCTAGCGACGGTTTGTATTGCTGAACGCCCGGTAAATTTTTTAAGTGTCGCTGAGCCTAGACGCTAACGAGGGTGCACGTTGCGGTGGTTATCCAATCCACTCGTGCGGCATTACATCGAGGCGCAGATCTTGCCGGTAAGATTCCCCCATGCCTTCGACGACCAAGGTCGCCATGCGAATGCCGGGAGTATTGAACGTCAGTTCGCAGGTGAAAGTGCCGGGAAGGTCGATGCTTTGGTTGCACGGGGTTTTGCCTTCAATCTCCACCATCGCGCGCGCCTTGCCGGTGCCGTTTAATAGCGCCTGAATTCGAAACGGTTTATTGGGCACACGTCGATACACCTCAGGATCGCGGTTGGCGTTATATTGCAGGTTATTGAGTTTGACCAGCTTAACGAGTTTGCTCATAACGCTCTCACTATCTCGAAGTTTTACTCTTTAGAATCCAATCTCGCATGCAATTTGATCTGGCGAATTCGGACCGGTTGAACGAGCGAATATCCTTCGCGCGGTTCTTCGACGTAGCTTACATGCTAATATTTCGAACCGCGCATTCTAAGGCCATCCCACTGCGAGGTCTAGCCGATTCATGTCTGCCTTAACCGCTGTATTCGATCGCATCGACGGCGAGATCAAAGCATTGGAGCGGGCGCTTGCCGGTCATGAGGTGCCCGATCTCGAGACGACGCTCGTCCGGGCTATCGATCTGGTTAAGGAGATGATGCGCGCCTATATCGCCGATCGCAACGAAGCGGCACCGCGCGCCGGCGTGGCGGCTGCGGTCGCGTCCGCCGATAGCGACGATGTGTTGGAGGTGTTTAAGGCATTCGTGAAGGGTGATCCCAGCCTGAATGCAATACGCGATAACATCCGGGAACTCGTGTACTACCAGAATTGCCTTGCGGCGCAGCGTCGCGATGCCTTGCCGCAGAATCCGAGCCATATGGCGATTCGTACCCTGCGCCACATTTATCTGTATCTGCGCACGCGTTGTCTCAAGGAGCAGCGGCTTTAGCAATGCGTGAGGCCGTGGCGGAATGTCTTTATCCGGCGACACGTGACGCCGTCTTTATCGGTGCAGCGCAATATCGTCGTCACGGCTACGGCGCAAATCATCCGCTATCAATTCCGCGCGTGTCGCTGACCTTCGATTTAATTAATGCCTATGGCGCATTAAGCGCTGAGGAATATCGCGTCGGTCGCACGGCGACGGCGGAAGAGTTGTGCTGGTTTCATACGCGCGATTACGTCGAGGCGATGAAGCGCTGCGAGGCGCTGGGCCAGGTGCGTGACATCGATCGTCAACGTTATAACATCGGCAATCTGGAAAACCCGTGGTTTCCGGGATTTTTTACTACGCCGGCCCTGGCCACTGGCTCCAGCGTGCAAGGTGCCGAATGGGTGTTGGGCGGCGCGCGTGCGTTTAATCCCGCCGGCGGTATGCATCATGCGATGCCCGATCGCGCACAGGGGTTTTGTTATTTCAACGACGCCGCGCTCGCCGTTATGCGCTTACGGCGCGCCGGTAAACGCGTGTTGTATCTCGATATCGATGCGCACCATGGTGACGGTGTTGAGTACGCCTTCGCCGATGATGCCGACGCATTAACGTTCTCGCTGCACATGGATACGCGCTATGCGTATCCGTTCAAGGGTGGCACCATCGACGATCAAGGCGGGCGGCGCGGTGCGCATACCTGTTTAAACGTGCCCTTGCCGCGTCACACGCACGACGCGGAATATCGCTTGGTGTTTGAAACGCTATGGCCGGAAGTGTTGCGACAATTCCAGCCGCAAGCAGTCGTGCTGCAGGCCGGTACCGATATTTTGTTTTCCGATCCACTCGGCAAATTCCATATTATGACCGCCTTGTTTTTGCGTGTCGTGGCGCGCGTCATTGCCGATAGCCCGGCGTTACTCGTGATCGGCGGTGGCGGATATCATCCATTGGCGCTCGCGCGTTGCTGGACTGGTGTTTGGGCCTTGCTTTCGGGTCGCGATTTACCGACGACGCTGCCGGCGGCGGGTGCCGACTTATTGCGCGCCGTGGGCTGGGATCAAGACGAAGACGAAGATTATTTCCCGCGCCTGTTTGAGTCGCGGCTGGAGCCGGAGACACAGGAACCGGTGCGTGCGGAGATTCATGACCTGCTGGAAACAATACGGACGCGACATCCGTTGATGCGGCATCTATGAGCCACGCCGATCCGATTCGTGGTTACGCCACGGCTGCGGCCACGAAGGCGTATGTAACGAAACAAGGCCGTGCCCTCGCCGCCGGCCACTACAGTGATTTTATCGGCACCGGCATCGTCTTGAGCTCGATCGGCATCGGGACGTTTCCCGGGGCCGCGGCCGATGCCGTCGATGCCGATATCGCCGCGATTGTCGCGCGTGCACTGCAAAGCGGTATTAACGTCATCGATACTGCCACGCATTATCGCTACGGTCGCTCGCCGCACGCGGTCGGCGTCGGTGTACGCGCGGCGCTCGCCGCCGGTGTGCCGCGCGCGGCGATGTTTCTAATCTCGAAAGGCGGGTTCCTTTTGTTTCCTGACGGGCCGCCGCCGGATCCGGATGCCTGGTTCGAGCGCGAAATCGTCGCACGCGGTCTCGGTACGCACACACAATTAGCGGCGAAGACACATTTATTGAGTCCCGAATATATCGCCTATCAGATCGACGTCAGTCGGCAGGCCATGGGGATCGAAACGCTCGATGCGTTTTTGGTCGATCAACCGGAGGTGCAAATTCCGGCGATCGGTAAACAGGAATTGATCCGGCGTCTGGATCGGGTATTTGTGACGCTAGAACAAGCGGTGCAAGCCGGCAAGATTCGTCACTACGGCGTGTCGAGCTTTTATAGCTTTCGGGCACATACCGACGACCCGATGTATTTATCGCTAGTGTCGATGCTGGGTCTTGCGAGCCAGGCGGCTAAGGATGCGTTCGGCGAAGGCGCGCCGCATCACTGTGCGATCGTGCAACTACCCTTTAACGGCGTCATGCTGGAGGGGTTTTCGCGCTTCAACCAGATCACGGGGCAGGGCAACGAGGCCTCGAGCCTACAGGCGGCGATACCGCTCAAGCTATTCACGATGGCGAGCCACACCTTATTTAAAGGCCATCTGGGGCGGCAATCCTTGGACGTTATGCAGCAAGCCATGCCGAAGCTGGCGACCCACGCGCAGCGGGCGATCCAATTCGGTCGATCAACACCTGGGCTCGGTACGGCGCTCGTCGGGATTAGCACACCGGCCCATTTGGACGATCTGTTAGCCGTTGCCCGGACCCCGGTGTTGCCGCGCGCAGCCTATCTCGGGATGTACGAGAAGGCCTAAATCCAGCCCGGGCGTCGATGCGTGGCGCCGCTCCCATTTTGAGGGACCTCGGCTACACTTGCCCATATGAGTGACGCGACCAACGCCGCCCTTGCGGCCCCTAATTTCAGCAACATCGACCCCCTCAAACTGCTTGGTCAAGTGCTTGGGCTCGCGGTCCGCCATAAGGCCTCGGATATACATTTGCGCGCGCGCAATCATCCGGTATTCCGCGTCGATGGCAATCTGCGCGCCATTAAAGAAGTACCGGCCTTGCCGCCCGACTTTATGGAAAAGCTTGCGCGCACAATCATGACCGCGCGCCTCATTGCGCTGTTCGAGAAGAATCACCAAGTCGATTTATCGATCGGCTTCAAAGATATCGGCCGCGTGCGCGCGAACGTATTTTTTCAGCGCGGTACCATCGGCATGGTGCTGCGCGTCATTAATACCGTGGTACCGAGTCCGAAGGATTTGAAGTTGCCGGAGATGGTACAAAATTTTCTGCATCTCGAACGCGGCCTGGTGCTGATCACCGGTGCGACCGGTTCGGGTAAATCAACGACCTTGGCGTCGCTGATCAACGAAGTCAACGCCACCCAGACGCGACACATTATTACCATCGAAGATCCGATCGAATATTTATTTTCCGAAAAGAGTTCGATCATTACCCAACGCGAAATCGGTATCGACACCAATACCTTTGCCGACGCCATGAAGGCGGCGATGCGTGAAGATCCCGATGTAATTCTATTGGGCGAAATGCGCGACCCGGAAACGATCGAGACTGCGATGACCGCCGCCGAAACCGGCCACTTGGTATTTTCCACCGTGCACTCACCGGGTGCGGTCGAAACCATCAGCCGTATCGTGACCGCGTTTCCGCCGGAAGGGCAGCAAAGCGTACGTGCGAAGCTGGCGCAAAATCTGAAAGGTGTAGTGAGCCAACGCCTGTTGCCGCGCAAGGGCGGCAGCGGCCGTATCGTCGCTGCGGAAGTGATGAGCGTCTCGGCCTTAGCGCGCGAACTGATTCTCGACCCGCTGAAATTTAAAGAGCTCGGCGATTTGATTAAAAAAGGTACTGTCCCGGATGGCATGCTGAGCTTCGATGGCTGTTTGCTCGACCTCGTGCGCCGCGGCGAAATTACCGATGAAACCGCGTTGCAATACGCGACCAGCCCCACCGATTTAAAACTCAAGCTCGAGGGCTTCTAAACCTCTCAGCCGTCGTTCGGCCTTTTCTTCGCGAGCTCGCGCAACATCGCCTCCTGTTCGGCGAATGAGGGTGCACGTTTCTTTGGTGGCGCGGTTGCGGAGGTGGTGGGCTGGTGTCCGGCGCGTTCGCGTTCCTTGTCCGCGGTGTATTGGGCGATTTCATTGTCGTCGTCGCGATAGCGCCCACGAAAGTTCTTCGGTGCACCAGCACCGGGTCGCAAATATAGAGCCATCCGAATCGATTTATTGACCGCGACGATGCGTCGGTCGATCCAGCGCAGATCCCACAGCAGCACCAGTGCCAAAATCGCAAGCAAACCCAGCGCAAACTGCGGTTGGTTAAATAAGAAACAAACGACCACGGCGGCATCGAGCGCCCATATCGCCGCGGCGCGCCCAGGCGCGCGCAAATAAAGCGAATGAGCCGCGAGCGGCATGAGCCCAAGCCATAACGCGTAGGCCACGACCGGCTTTTTCAGCGCCCGCTTAAGTGCCAGATTGGCGCTCTGCAGACCACCACCTTCGAGATCGAGTTTTTCCCAAGCCTTGGCCATGCGGGGATATTGGTCCTTTTGCGCTAGAATGACGACCAATTTCGCGCTTCGAGGCAATATGGCCGACCGTAGATTGCAAGTGTTCCATACTGTAGCCCGCTTGCTGAGCTTTACCAAGGCAGCGGAAACCTTGCACATGACCCAGCCGGCAGTGACGTTTCAAATCCGTCAGCTGGAAGAGTATTTCAATACCCGGCTGTTCGATCGCACGCATAATCGAATTAGTCTCACCGCGGCCGGCGAGCGGGTGTACGAATACGCTGACCGCATTTTATCGCTTTACAGCGAAATGAATAACCGCGTGCGCGAGCTCACCGGCGATGTCAGCGGTATTTTGCTGATCGGTGCCAGCACGACTATTGCCGAGTATGTGTTGCCAGCCCTCCTGGCGGATTTTCAGGCTCGCCACAAAAATGTACATATTCGCCTCACCGTGTCGAACTCGCTGGGCGTCGTGCACATGGTCGAGAGTAATGCCATCGATATCGGTATCGTCGAGGCGCCGGTCGGGAACAAAAATCTCGCGGTCGAAGTGTGTTGGCACGATAGACTCGTTTTTATCTGCCCGCCGACGCATCCGTTCGCGCAGCGCGAGAGCGTATCGGTACAAGAGCTTGCCGACTTGCGGTTCATTTCGCGGGAAGAGGGTTCCGGTACGCGCGGCGTCATCGGGGACTACCTGCAACAAAACGGTGTCCAGTGGCAGGATCTCAATCACAGTATGGAATTCGGTAGCCCCGAGTCGGTAAAGGGCGCAGTCGAGGCCGGCCTCGGCGTGTCCATTGTGTCGCGGGCGACGGTCGCGAAGGAATTAAAGCTCGGCACCTTGGTCGCCTTGCCGCTGGAGCCGAGCTTGGAGCGGCCGTTCTCGTTCGTATTTCAGAAGCAAAAATTTCGCTTACGCGCGGTCGAGGAATTTATGAAGTTCACTCGCGAGCATTGCGAGCGCCGCACCGATAACGCCAAGGGCGCTGCGCAAGCCAGCCGAGTCTGACCGATGAAACGCTTTGCCGTCGTGCAGCACACCTATTCCGAATTTCTCGGGCTGATCGAGCGGCAGTTGGAAAAGCGCGATATCGGATTTTTTTATTTTCGCCCGTTCGTGGGACAGGAGTTGCCCGCGACCGCGGCACAACTGGATGCCTTGTTTCTACTTGGCGGACGTGCGCCGATCACCGATCGCAAGGCGATGCCTTGGCTCGACGATGAGCTCAGGCTCATCGATATTTTCCGACAGGCGCAGCGACCGATTGTCGGTATCGGCATGGGTGCCTTGCTGGTCGCGCAACACGCGGGCGGCACGGCGACCGCACAACCGTTTCATCAGGCCTATTGGACCACGGCCCAAATTACCGACGCCGGCAAGGGCGACGCGCTGGCGGAGGCGGTAGACGGGCGCCGTGTGTTGGTCATGTATAACGGTGCCGTTAGTTTACCGCCAAGCATCAAGCCGCTGTTGGTCGACGCGCAGGGGCAGTGGCTGGCGATCCGCCCGGAAAAAAATACCTACGGCATATTGTTTCGCCCGGAGCTTAAGCCCGGCATGATCGAAGACATGGTCATGGAGGCGAAACGCATCGTGCCGGATCATATCGGCGAATTGTTGACGACGGCGCGTACCGAGTGGAACGAGATGCAAACCACCACCGATCGCGTGGTCGTGGCATTAGTAAAGGAGCTCGATCTCATGACCGAGCGGCGCAAGATGCCGGTGTTCCAATTGCAAGTGGCGAGCGATCGCGATGGCGAATGATATCGCGCAGCAGTTGGCCGATATCGCGTCTCGATTGCCTGCACCGCAGGCGCAGCAGCTGCTCGAATTCGCGCAGTTTTTGCAGGAACGTTATGGCGCCTGCGAGTTGCCGGCACCGGAATCGATCGAACGACCGGCGCAGGAATCGGTGGTGAAGGCGATTAAGCGCCTGGCGGCCACTTATCCCATGCTCGACCGTGCCAAGATGCTGCATGAGACGTCTGCGCTTATGACGCAGCACGTGATGCAAGGTCGCGATGCCGTGGAAGTGATCGACGAATTAGAAATCGTATTTCGACGTCATTACGAAAAATTACGTACGTAATGAATCGCTTTGGCGAAAGCGCAGAAGGAATGTATAAGCCTCATCGACTTTGACGCCGACGCCACCCACGACGACGAGATAATCGTGTTACTCGGCGGCAAATCCCAGTAGCGTTGTACGTAGCTGTTCCTTCAACAGAATCTCCAATTGTTCGCGTGCGCGTGCCGCGGTCAGGTTGCGCTCGGCGGCGGCGACTTTAAGCGGCCAACGCGCCTCGCCGCGCATATGACCGGCGCGATCGCGCAAGCGCAACTCGAGCGCGCCGCCGGTCCAGTACCAACCTTGGCGTTCGCCTAGATCTTCCAAGTTTAGTTTCGCCTGTAATACGTAGTCATCGCCTTGGCCGAAGCCGGCTTGGCTCAATGCCGCGCGCAAGCGGTTGGCGATATCGTCATCGGCTTCGACGCGGATGCGCGTCGCATTCAGCGCTGCGCTAAGTTGCAGTAATAGACGCTTGGTATCTTCCTGTGACACCGATTCATTTTCGCCGACCGCGATCAGCGCCGCGCGTGTGCCTTGGCAGCCGCGTTGCGTATCCAGCGCCCGATATAGATTTCCCGCGCGGCTGAGTGCGTCGGCGGCTTGCGCGTTGGCGAGATAGGCTTGTGTCCGTCCGTCACATTGTGCCAGCTCCCGGCGCAGTTGCGCCGCGGCATCGTTGCGGCGAAGAATCGCCAGCGCGTGGTAACTATTATCCGCGGGATTGCGCCATAGGTCGGCGATCTCGCTACCGCGTAATAACTGTTCGGTCGCAGCCGATATCGTGCGCGTAATCGCCTGGGTGGTCTGTGCCTGCTCCTTTGGGCCGCCGCTGCGATAGGCGGTCGTGTCGATACTGGTAGCGTCGACCGCTACCGCGAAAATTTTCGCGAGATCGGCGCGCGCGCGATCTTGCGCCGTCTCGCGGGTGTCGCCTTGTCCGCGCCCGATCAAGTAATGCTGTGCGTCGTACTTGGCGCTGTTGCCGTCAATCCAGTCGGGGCGCGTTCCGGTTCCGCTACAGGCGGTGACGGCAAACGCGATGCTTAATATCCAACGATGCATAAGGTTCATCCGGCGGCCCAGTGTGGTGAGACGAAGGTTTTGTGTCCGGCGCGTATCTCGATCGGAAATTCACGCGTGCGTCCGTCGGATTCGATCCGCAAGGGATAGCGCCCGGCCTTTAACGGCAGCACCGCGACATAGACTTGCAGCGGCAAAGTTGTCCAGCTGCGGGTATCGGCGCGTTCGGTGAGCACATTGGCGATATTGATTGCCGCACCAAGAAACTCGTTTTGATTTTTTGCCTGTCGCGCGGTGACGTCTTTTGCGACGATGCGCGCGATGGCACGCGCGGTGATTTGCGGCATCTCGATACTCAAACTTTCTTCGGCGAGATGCGCCACGTTAGCCGCCGGCGCCAAGGGCACCGTAATGTCGTTCGCGGTTAGCTTGAAAGCCGTCGACGGTATATTGCGCGGCGGATAATACGGCTGGGAAATGCGTATCAGCCGACCGTTCGCCGGGTTTACGATCGTGGCGGAGTGTTCGCGCCGCGGCGGCACGACGCCGGCATGCAGAATGACTACGGCCTCGCCGACGTCCGCCCCCAATTCCGGACTATCGCCGAATTCACGTTGGTAGCGTTTCACTTCGTCGCTCAAGCCGAGGGCGCGCGTCAATTGCACCAGGCGGGGTCCGAGAAACGGCGGCGGGGGACTCGGCGGCTGTGCGTCGCTGTAATCTTCGAATGCGTGGCGGTAGGCGATGAGCGCATTACTACGCTCGCCGAGTTCGTCGTAGATTAATCCGCTCAACAAGCGCGCGAACGCGAAATCGGCGAGTTTCGGATACTGCGCGCTCAGGCGTTTCAATAAGACATCGAGCTGCAGGATTTCGACGCGCGCGTCGTTGATATCGTTCAATGCAAGATAATTCAGTGCGCTGTAAATATGAATCAGCGCCCGTTCGTACGGTGCGCCGATGTAGGCGCGTGTCGCGTCGTTGATAATGAGGGTGCCAGTTTTTTCCGAGACACTGATCGCCTCCAAGTGCTCGATACGCTTCTTGGCGGTTTCGAATTCGGCGTTAGAGGCGGCGAAGTTGCCGGCCATACGCAGCAACAAGGCCTTGTTCATCAAAAACAGGACCTCGTCGCGCGGCGGTGTATGCTGCTTTTCCAGCGCCGCCAGGGCTTCAAGCGGTGCGTCGCGATGCACCGCTTGATCCATGATCACGACCTGATCGCTAAACGTCGCGCAACCGGCGATCGCGAGTAACGCCAGTAACGCCGCGCGCGCATAGGCGGGCGACATCGGATGTTATGGCCGGAACTGCGCGTTCTTAACAAACTTCTTGATCTTCTTTTGCCCGAGCCATACCACGCGGTTGTCCGCGAGGCTGATGAGATTAAGATCGATCTGGTAATAGCGCACTTGTTTGCGATCGAGCACGTCGAGGATGGTATTGATCGTACCTTTCAGCATGAAGTCGGCGCCAAGTTCCTGCCCCATGGCCTTGCGCGAGGCGGCGCTGGCATTGAGGTCCTGATCTTTGCGTTCGGAGCGGACGTCGTCGCGTTCGTTGCGCGAGGCGACGAATTGCACCTTGCCGGAGTTGATTAGGGCGCGCTCCATGTCGGCGACAAACGTATCGAGATTGATGTGCTCATGCGAGAGATTGCGCACCTCGCCGACGATCACGACCGGCGCGCGTTGGTGCGCGCGCTCGTACTGCGGTAGCCAGGCTTGCGCGGTGACGTCGCGAATCATTTCCTCGGACACCAGCCGCGAATCGGTATCGTTCCAGTCGCCACTTAAGTCAGTGACTTCCTGTGTATCGATGCGTTTAACCGAAGTGCCGCAACCGACGAATGCCACCGTTGCGACGATCACTAAGACTTGCCCCCATTTCATTGCGTCACCTTTACTTTATCGAAAGCGGTATCGGCGTTACCACCGATGTAGTTTTTGAAATCCGGATTCATGTCTCGCAATTGCTCGACCGTGGATTTGACCTGCTTCATATCGAGCTCCGCGATCGAATACACCATGCCGGATTTCTTATCGCGCCAGTGGCCAATAATTTTGGCACCGACCAGATTCAACTTGGTGAGATTTTGGATATCGCGCGAAATGGTTTGCTCGACTGCCGGCTGGACATTACCGCGTGCCGCAACGAAATCTTTGGATACGACCTCCATGTAAGAGCTCAGTACGCGCGCGATCTCGGCGCGGGCGCGCTCATCGGCGGTGGAGATTTGGAGCGACATATCACCTAAGGCAGGTGCCGATCCCACGCCGTGAAATAGCCGACCGTCCTTATCTTTCACCGCCTGCGTGCCTTGATTGACCCAATCCGGAGCGCCGGCAATGCCGAGGTCGCTTTTAACGTGCGTGCCGCCACCACAGGCCGTCAAGCCGATTAACAAAGTGCCGATCAACATCGGCAGGCGTGGAATACGAAAATGCATAAAGATCTCCTCCTGACTATTTTTTGGCATAGGGCGAAATCGGCCCCGGCAGTTTATAAGCCTAGCATGCACCGGTCACGGCGGGGACAGCGGCATGCTTCGGCTATAGATGCCGCGTGCGGCGGAGAGTTGCACCCGCGGGGGCAGCAGGTGATGCAATTTTTTACAGGATCTCGGCGGCGTAATCGGCTAAACGTGAGCGTTCGCCGCGCTGCAGCGTGATATGACCGCTATGTTCCCAGTTTTTAAAGCGATCGACGACGTAGGTCAGGCCGGAGCTCGTTTCGGTAAGGTAGGGGGTATCGATCTGCGCGATATTACCTAAACAGATCACCTTACTGCCGGGCCCGGCGCGGGTGATCAAGGTTTTCATCTGATGCGGCGTGAGATTCTGCGCCTCGTCGAGAATAATGAATTTCTGCTGGAAGGTGCGGCCGCGCATGAAATTGAGTGATTTAATGCGAATGCGGCTGCGCAGTAGGTCGTGTGTCGCGGCCCGGCCCCAGGCGCCGCGAGACTGGGTGCTGTCGGTTTGATTCAGCACATCGAGGTTATCTTCTAGGGCACCCATCCAGGGTTCCATTTTTTCTTCCTCGGTACCGGGTAAAAAGCCAATGTCCTCACCGACCGGAACCGTAACGCGAGTCATGATGATCTCGGTGTAGAGACGATTTTCCAGGGTTTGGGTCAGTGCCGCCGCCAAGGTGAGCAGGGTCTTGCCGGTGCCGGCCTGTCCCAGTAGGGACACAAAATCGACCTCCGGATCCATGAGCAAATTCAAGGCGAAATTTTGTTCGCGGTTACGCGCCTGAATGCCCCAGACCGCGTGGCGTTCGCTGGTGTAGTCCTTCACCACTTCGATGGTCGCGCCGCTATTTTCAATGCGGCGCACGATGGCTTCGAACTTACGCTCGCCTTCGTCGAATAGGAATTGATTTGGGAACCAGGTACGTGCGCGTGGGCCGGCGATGCGATAGAAGGTGCGGCCCTCACTTTTCCACGACTCCATGTTTTTACTGTGCTGCTCCCAAAAATCGGCATCGAGTTTTTCGCGGCCGGTATAAAGCAAATTGGCGTCATCGAGGACCTGATCGTTGGTGTAGTCCTCGGCGCGAATATGCAGTGCGTGCGCCTTAATGCGTAAATTGATGTCTTTCGAGACCAGTACGACTTCGCGCTGCGGATGCGCGCGCGCCAGGTCCATGGTGATGCCGAGAATAATATTGTCGGGCGTGGTCTCTGTGAGCCCGTTCGGCAGCGGCGTCTTTACCGCGTCCATATAGAAATACAGCGAGCCGGTTGGAATATCTTTTGAATGCGACGGCAGCTTGAGTCCGCCAGCAAAGTCGCCGTTGGCGTCTTGGATCAGATCCTCGATAAAGCGGCTGGCTTGGCGCACATTGCGTGCCACCTCGGACATACCTTTTTTGGAGGCATCGAGCTCCTGCAATACCACGATCGGTAGGTACACATCGTGTTCGGCGAAACGAAAAATCGCCGTCGGGTCGTGCATCAGGACATTGGTGTCCAGCACGAAAATCTTCTTTTCGGATTTCGACATTACGGGCGGCTAGCGAAGATTTTTAATTTCCTGCAATACCGCGCTGACATGACCGTCGACTTTGACCTTGCGGAACTCCTTGCGCAGGATGCCGCGTTTATCGACGACGAAAGTGCTGCGCTCGACACCGAGCGTTTTCTTGCCGTACATATTTTTTTCCTG
>CAZCAK010000022.1:0-12395 GCA_964496605.1 uncultured Acidiferrobacteraceae bacterium
ATGGGCACACTTACAATATCAACGCCGATCTGGTGGCGGGGCACCTGGCCGTCACCCTACAAGCGGAGAAGTTGGTGCTGCTGACCAATACCGCTGGCGTGATGGATAAGGCCGGTGCACTGATTCGCAATATCAATCGTCACGCGGTCGACGCCTTGATTCAAGATGGCACCATCCACGGCGGGATGTTACCCAAGGTGCGTTGCGCATTGGATGCGGTAAACCGCGGCGTGCGTTCGGCGCATATTATCGATGGGCGTGTGGCACACGCGGTATTACTGGAAGTGCTCACGGATCTCGGCGTCGGGACATTGATCGAGGCCTAGTCGCATTTTTCTTAAACGAATCACTCACGCAGCATGGGAACGGGGCGATGTACTCTGAGCCGATAAAGCATGAATGCCGCAGCGCGCCGATTTCTGTGCACCGGTCGAGCCCATGGCAAAATTAAAGAGCGGCGAACGCCGTCAGGACATCCTACAGACTTTGGCGCGGTTGCTGCAGGAACGGCCCGGCGAACCGATCACGACTGCGGTATTGGCGCAGGCGGTCGGCGTGTCGGAGGCGGCGCTGTATCGTCACTTTCCGAGCAAGGCGAAGATGTTCGAGGCCTTGATCGAATTCGCCGAGAACACGGTATTCACACGCATTAATCGCATCGTCGAGGAGACGCCGCACGCGGAGGCGCGTCTTCAACAAGTGGCCCTATTGGTTTTGGGATTTGCCGAAAAAAATCCCGGCATCGCCGCGGTGTTGCAAGGCAATGCGCTGACTGGCGAAACCGTAGCCTTACAATTGCGTGTGGCGCAATTCTTCGATCGCATTGAAACGCAGATGCGTCAAATGTTACGCGAAGGGGAAACTCATGGCGCGGCATTGATGCCGGCGGATGTCGCGAGCGTAGTGCTGGCGATGATCGAGGGCCGCATCGCCCAAGCGGTGCGTACGCGTTTTCGCGTGCCGCCCACCACCGGTTTCGAGACGCAGTGGCCGCCGCTGGCGCGCGCCTTATTCAAGTTTCCAACTTAGGTCGGATATCGGGCAGGCTCGGGCATAGGCAGAATGCGTTCAACGGAATGACGACGCGCAAGCGTATCGGACACGGAAGTTCGGAATTACTTGGAAAGCAGGCTGCTCAGTTTGTCCAGGAAGGACGCCAGGTAAGTTCAGTTGTTCCGGTTGCGAGTTTCAGGTGAAGTAATTCGCTGTGATCTTGTTTGCCTCCAAACGATACCGTAAATAGGCCGTCCTATTTACGGTATTTTTTTGTGCTGGGTTACTCCTCACGCCGTACCAATTTAGCGAAACGGCTCTCATCGCCTGCGGCCGTTTCCTCTTGATATACGAGTGCAAGCTTGCTGCGATCGAACTTATCGAAGAATTCGTCCCAACCAATCTCTTCCAAGTCAGCGTTCGGTTCGGCGAAATCGATGCGCAGTACACCGGTATCACTCTTTTTACCGGTACCCTTCACTCGCGTCGGGCGACCGCCACGTGCCTCGGCCCAACGCCGAATCTCATCGTGATCGGTCGTGCGTTTGCTGCTCGCCATGAAAACCTCCTGCGATTATTTGCCGGTTACTTGCTGCCCTTATCGTTCTGTAATTGTTGCTCTAACGATTCGGCGATTTGTAAGTGCTGTTGTAACGCCGCGACGGTCTGCGCCGCGTAGTTCTTGATTTCGGGATCGTCACCGGATTTCGCCTGCTTCTCGAATTCCTTTACGTCTTCTTTATGGTCTTTGACCATGGCGTTAATGAACGCCTTGTCGAAACTCGCGCCGCTCATATTGCGTAGACGCTCGGCGATGGCCTTATGTTTCGCGTCAGTCTTATCCGGCACCGACATGCCTTTAGTCTGCGCGACTTGCTTCAAATCGTCTTGCGCCTTTTGATGATCGTCGACCAGATGCTGCGCAAACGCCTTGACCTCGGGATTGCTGGCCTTGCTTAAGGCCAATTTGCCGACGTCGACTTCAGCGATATTGCCGGTGGCCGCCTTCTGCACGAAATCTTTCGAGTTCGCCGCCTGCGCCGGCGCGCCGATGAGTGCAGCAACGACTGTGGTAAAGCTCACATACACTAATGCACGTAGCCTCATAACACTCTCCTTTGGTGATAGAAACTTACCCGTTGACGACCACGCCGCCGTTGGGATGCAAAATCTGCCCGGCGATATACGAGGCGTCGTTCGATGCCAAGAATACATAGCTTGGCGCGACTTCCTCCGGCTGGCCGGGTCGTTTCAGCGGTACGTTCTCGCCGAAATGTTCGACCTTTTCCTCGGAGAACGTCGCTGGAATCAGCGGCGTCCAAATCGGGCCGGGTGCGACGCCATTAACGCGGATGCCGCGTTCGACCAATGCCTGCGACAGCGAGCGTGTGAAAGCGACAATCGCACCCTTGGTCGCGGAGTAGTCGATCAATTGCGGCGAACCTTTGTAAGCGGTAACCGAAGTCGTGTTGATGATCGCACTGCCTTTCTTAAGGTGCTTTAGTGCCGCCTTGGTCATAAAGAAATAGGAAAATATATTCGTGCGGAACGTCCGTTCCAGTTGTTCCGCCGTGATGTCCTCAAAATTTTTCTGCGGGTGTTGTTCAGCGGCGTTATTTACCAAGATATCCAAACGGCCGAAGGTCTTGACCGTGCGTTCGACGATATCGATACAGGTGTTTTCATCGCCGAGGTCGCCGGCAAAGGCGACGAACCCGCCGCCGTGCTCCTTTACCATGCGTTCGGTCTCGCGCGCGTCGGCCTGTTCACGCTCGTCGAGGTAAGTGACGGCGATGTTCGCACCCTCTTTGGCATAGGCCACCGCGATGGCGCGGCCGATGCCGCTATCGCCGCCGGTGATCAATGCGACCTTGCCGCGCAATTTTCCGGCACCGCGATAGCTTGGGTCATCGGCTTGCGGGCGCGGTTGCATCTGCGCCTCGACGCCGGGTTGCCGGTCCTGATGCTGCGGCGATGGTTTTTGCTTCGATCGATCGGCCATGGGTCCTCGCAAGCCGGCATTGTCCTTGTTGTCGGCGGTCACGGCATCGCCGGAAGGTCGGAGCGCCGCCGCGCGTCTGATGTCTTGCGTACGCGGATGCGCCAAACTCGGCGTTGGCGGAGCCACGATGGCACGGTTAACTACTCAAAAGCGGACACGGGCAGCGGCGCGGAAAAAATCCGCGCCGCGCCGTGCGCCTGCAACATCGATCGCCAAACGCAAACCTGCTGCGGCGGCGCGCTTACGGCGCTACCGCGCGATGCGTGACTTTGCGCAGACGCCGGAGCCGAGCGGTAAGCTTGTCGAGAGCGAGACTGGCGACGCGCGTTTTGTCATCCAAGAGCATCACGCCTCGCACTTACATTGGGATTTTCGTTTGGAGCGCGCCGGTGTCTTGGTGTCATGGGCTTTGCCCAAGGGCTTACCGCAAGATCCGAAAAAAAATCACCTCGCGGTGCACACGGAAGATCATCCCTTATCCTATATCGATTTCGCCGGTGATATTCCGCCGGGCAATTACGGCGCCGGGCACGTCGCGGTCTGGGATAGCGGGCGCTACGATTGTCACAAGTTTCGCGATAATGAGGTGATCGTGACCTTGCACGGTCGCGTTGCGCGCGGCAAATACGTGCTGTTTCAAACCAATGGCAAGAATTGGATGATTCACCGTATGGATCCGCCACCGGCGGGATTTACACCGATGCCGCGCGAGCTCACGCCGATGTTGGCGCAACTCGCCGATCTGCCGGCGGACGACGCGCATTACGCCTACGAAATTAAATGGGACGGTATTCGCGCATTGGTTTATATCGACGGCGGGCGCATTCGCATTGTCAGTCGCAACGGCAACGACGTCACGGCGCAATATCCGGAGTTAAAGCCGCTCGGTGCGGCGCTCGGTGCGCGCGGCGCAATCCTCGATGGCGAGATCGTCGCCTTGGATGAAAACGGTCGGCCGAGTTTTCAATTATTACAGGGGCGCATGGGTCGGCGCGGCGGGCGCACGCGCGTACCGGCAGGCGCGCCGCCGATCGCCTTCATGATTTTTGATTTGCTCTACTTCGATGGCCGCTTACTGACGGCGCAGTCCTATCGCGAGCGGCGTGCGGAACTCGATCGCTTAAAACTGAACGGCCCCCACTGGCAAACGCCCAGTTTCCATGTCGGCGACGGCGTGGCGATGTTGCGCGCTAGCCTAGAACAACATCTCGAAGGCATCGTCGCCAAGCGCGTCGACAGCATCTATGAGCCGGGACGGCGGCCGGCCACTTGGCTCAAGATTAAAAACCAACAGCGCCAGGAATTCGTCATCGGCGGTTACACCAAGGGCGAACGTCACGCGATCGGTTCGCTATTGCTCGGCTACTACGCCCAGAACGCGGATGAAGCGACGCCGCAATTGCTATTTGCTGGCGGTGTCGGCACCGGTTTTACTCAGAAAATGCTTGATGAATTATTGCGTCGGCTCGCGCCGCTGAAACAGCGTAGTAATCCGTTCAATGTCAAACCGGCCAAGTCCGGCGTGACGTTTGTAAAGCCGGAACTGGTGGCGGAAATCGAATTCACCGAATGGACCCACGGCGGCACTTTGCGTCATCCCTCGTTTAAAGGCCTGCGCTTCGATAAGGTGCCAACCGAGGTCGTGCGCGAACGCAGCGCGCCGGCTGCGTCGCGCAGTGCTGCCCTCACGCGCGGCGTGAAGGTGTCGCGGCGTACGCGGGCAAAATAATTTAGGCCTTTGCACAAACCGGGCAGGCGGGATCTTTACGCAAGCGTACACTGCGCCACTCACTAAGCTCGGCGTCAAACAACAATAGTCGTCCCGCCAAAGAAGTACCGAAACCAACGACGAGTTTAATCGCCTCGATCGCCTGCATCGACCCGAGCACGCCCACGAGCGGCGCCAAAACGCCGGTTTGGCTACAGGTTTCCTGGCTCTCACCTTGGTCGGTATAAAGGCAGCGATAGCACGGGCTCGCGCGATCGCGTGCATCGAACACGCCGATTTGCGCCTCGAGCCGAATGGCGGCGGCGCTGACTAAGGGTTTGCGCGCGGCAACGCAAGCAGCGTTAATTGCAAATCGTGTCGCAAAGTTATCGCTGGCGTCGACTACCACATCGGCAGCGGCAACGAGTTCGCCGAGCTTCGTCGCATCGACGCGGGTGTTGTGGGTGACGATATCGACTGCGGGATTTAGTGCACGTGCGGCAATCGCGGCCGACTCAACCTTGGGCATGCCGATGCGCGCATCGGCGTGGGCGATCTGGCGCTGTAGATTGGTGAGATCGACGCGATCGTCGTCGACTAGGCTGAGTCGACCGAAACCGCTCGCGGCGAGATATAACACCACCGGCGAGCCGAGGCCGCCGACGCCGATGATGAGGGCGTGCGCCGCGCGTAGACGCGCTTGTCCCTCGATGCCGATTTGCGGCAATAAAATATGCCGGCTATAGCGCAGCAATTCCGCGTCGTTCATACGCACATTGTACGGACCGGCGAGCGATGCCGCTATGCGTGCGTCGGCCACCGCGCCGCGGTGACGCGTTCGTGACCGGCGAGATCGTGCGCGGTGCTGATGCGATCGAATCCCGCGGCGCGAAGAAGGTCTTGTACTGACGCCGCCTGATCGTAACCGTGTTCAAACAGCAACCAGCCGCCGGGACGTAGACAGATCGCGGCTCGCGTCAGGATGTCGCGATAGGCGTCGAGCCCATCGAAGCCGCCGCATAGCGCCAAGCGCGGTTCAAAACGCACATCGTCTTGTTGCAAATGCGGATCTTGATCGCGCACATAGGGTGGATTGCTTACGATCATGTCGAAGCTTTGCGGCGCGAATGGTGCCAACCAATCGGCGCGCACAAACGACACCGTTAAGCCGAGCGCCCGTGCGTTTCGCTGTGCGATGTCGAGCGCCGCTGCGGATACATCGGTGGCAAATACCGCGAGATTCGCGCGCGACTGCGCCAAGGCCAGCGCGATCGCGCCGCTACCGGTGCCGAGATCGCATACGCGCATTGGCGCTTCGTCCCGCGACGCTGCAAGCTGCGCCAATGCGCGCTCGACTAATAGCTCGGTATCGGGGCGCGGAATCAGTACTGCCGGCGTCACTTCCAGTGGTAGCGACCAGAACTCACGCCCGCGGGTGATATAGGCGATCGGCTCGCCATTGCGACGTCGCGCCAGCAAGGCCTCGAGCCGCGTGTGTGCGGTGGCGTCCAACACTAATTCATCGGCGGCGATCAACTGGGCGCGGCTTCGTTCGAGTGCATAACTCGCAAGCGCTCGCGCATCTTGTTCCGGTGTTGGGCTTGTGGTCTCGAGTTGCGCCCGCGCGACGCGCAACCACTGTGCGAGCGTTGTCACTTACGCGCGGATGGCGGCAAGTTGGTTCGCTTGATCTTCCGCCAAGAGCGGGTCGATGAGTGCATCCATATCGCCAGCGAGCACTTGATCGAGTTTGTATAGACTGAGATTGATACGATGATCGGTGACGCGACCCTGCGGGAAATTATAAGTACGAATGCGTTCCGAGCGATCGCCGCTACCGACCAGGCTCTTACGCGTCGCCGCTTCTTGTGCCTGTTGTTTGCGCCGTTCCGCTTCCAATAATCGTGCGCTCAGTAGCGACATGGCACGCGCGCGGGTCTTGTGTTGCGAGCGCTCGTCCTGACACTCGACCACAATGCCGGTTGGCAAATGGGTAATGCGGATCGCGGAATCGGTTTTATTGACGTGCTGACCGCCGGCGCCGGAGGAGCGAAAGGTGTCGACTTTCAAATCGGCCGGATTCAATTCGATCGCGTCGACTTCATCCGCCTCGGGCATGATCGCGATGGTGCAGGCCGAGGTATGAATACGGCCCTGCGCCTCGGTCGCGGGTACACGTTGCACGCGATGACCGCCGGATTCGAATTTCAAACGCGAGTAGGCGCCGTGGCCGACAATGCGGACGATGATTTCCTTGTATCCGCCGTGTTCGCCGGGGCTGGAGCTTACGACTTCGACCGTCCAACGGCGCCGTTCGGCGTAATAGTTGTACATGCGGAACAAATCGCCGGCAAATAAGGCCGCCTCGTCGCCACCGGTACCGGCGCGAATTTCCAGAAAGATGTTGCGTGCGTCGTTCGGATCCTTTGGTAATAGCAGGCGTTGCAACTCTTGTTCGCGGCGCGTTACTTCCGGCGCCAAGCGCGCGAGCTCGTCTTGCGCCAAGGCGCGCATGCCGGCGTCGCTATCCGCGAGCATCAGGCGCGCGTTTTCGAGATCGGCGTGGACGCGCTGATACGCCTGGAACTCGTTGACCACCGGTGTGATCTCGGCGTATTCCATCGACAGCTTGCGGAACCGATCTTGATTATGGATGACTTCCGGATCGGCCAAGAGCGCGTTGATTTCTTCTACGCGCAGCGCCAAGCCTTCGAGTTTGTTGGCGATAGAGGTATTCATGCATCGTCGCCGAGGTTAAACAGGCGCCGCGCCGCATCGATCAAATCGGAATTGCCGTCGTGATCGGCGCGTTGCAAGGCCGCAGTCGGCGTGTGGGTGAATTTGTTGGTCAGTGCACGCGCCAGCTCCGCGATTACCTTTTGCGGATCCTCACCGCGTGCGAGTGCACGACGCGCGCGCTCGAGCTCGACCTCGCGCACCGCGTCGGTGTTATCGCGCAAGGCACGAATCGTCGGTACCGCATCGAGCGATTTCATCCAACGCATGAATTGCGTGACTTGGAGTTCGATAATCTGCTCGGCTTCTTTCGCCGCCTCGAGACGCGAGGCCATGTTTTCCTGAATCACATCTTTGAGGTCGTCGACGGTGTAGAGATAGACGTCTTCCAGTTCTGCGACTTGCGCTTCGATATCGCGTGGGACTGCAATATCGACCATGAACATCGGCCGGTGGCGGCGTACCTTCAGGGCGTGTTCCACCGCGCCTTTTCCTAAGATTGGCAACTGACTCGCGGTCGATGAGATGACGATGTCGGCTTCGCTTAAACGCTCCGGCATTTCCGCCAGCGTGATGGCATGCGCCCCATAAACATTGGCCAAGGCTTGCGCGCGCTCGAGGGTGCGATTGGCGACAAGGATCCGTTGCACGCCGCTTTCTTTTAGATGTTGTGCCGTCAATTCGATCATATCGCCCGCGCCGATCAACAATACCGTTTGATCCGCGAGGTTGGAAAAGATTTTGCGCGCGAGCGTCACTGCCGCAAATGCAACCGAGACCGGACTTGCGCCGATCGCGGTGTCGGTGCGCACCTGCTTCGCGACCGAGAAGGTTTGCTGGAATAGGCGGTTGAGAATCTTACCGGTCGTCCCGGTCTTGTGGGCCACCGCGAACGCCTGCTTCATCTGGCCGAGAATTTGCGGCTCGCCCAACACCAGCGAATCTAAACCCGAGGCGACACGGAAGGCGTGCTTCACCGCCGCCGCATCCGGATGGACATAGAGATGCGGTTGCAAGGCCTGGTTGTTCAGCCGTAGATATTCGCAGAACCAATCGATCGCGCGCCGCGCCAAACCGGGTTCGCCGTCGAGGCCGCAGTAGAGTTCGGTGCGGTTGCAGGTCGACAAAATCGTAACTTCTCCGACGCAACCGCGAGCGGTAATATCGGTCAAAGCCTCGACGACGCGCTCGGGCGCAAACGCCGCTTGCTCGCGCAAGTCGACCGGAGCCGTTTTATGGTTAATGCCGAAGGCGAATACTGACATACGAGGTTGCGATGGGCCTGCTTAAGAATTTACCGTTTTCGACGCCGGGCGATTCTCCGCTGCGGCGCCCCTATGTCAAGCTTAGCTCGGAGCGCCATCCGGAGGCGACCACCGCGCCTGGTTGCGCCCGGTTTGCTAGGCACGTTTCGCCGACCGCCGGTCCGCCGTTCGCCCGGGACGGTCGCGGCGCCACGGACCGTCTGTTGAGGCCTGTACTATACTTAATAAGTATCGAGTGACTTCGCGGCATCGCCGCGCGGTGCGCGATGATAACAAAGCATCTTTCCCAATGTTCGAAGTCCTTCTGATATCGGCTATGCGCCGTTCGGAGCCAGTGAATGACGAATAAAACCAAGCTTAGCGTACCCGCCCTGAGCCTGTTTGCTGCGAGTTTTCTTGCGGCTTGTAGCACACCGATGACCAAACCGGTGGCGAGTCCTAATACCGTGGCGCAGGTGCAAGCCGCGACCCAAACCGAGCCGCCTGCAACGGCGTCTACGGCGTCGCCGTCGACAGCGTTGAAACCGACCTATCCCGGCGCGAAATTGTCGGCCGATTTATTGTATGAACTGATGTTGGCCGAAATCGCGGTACCGCGCGGTCAAATTCCGACCGCCGTCGCCGCCTTGCTCGATGCTGCGAAGAAGACCAGCGACCCGCGCCTGGCCGAACGCGCGACGTCGCTCGCACTGTACGGTAAAGATGTCCCACGCGGTTTAGCGGCGGGCGCGCTTTGGATCAAACTGCAACCGGATAATGTCGAGGCGCATCAAACGTTCGCCGAGATCTTGTTACAGGCAGAACAATTCGACGCCGCGAAGGAGCAGTTCCTCGAGGTGCTGCGCATTACCGACAGCGCCAACCGCGGGCCGGCCTATCTCAAGATGGCGGCGGCGTTGGCGCGCTTGCAAGATCGCGGCACCGCCTTAGGCATTATGCGTTCCTTGGTTGACTCACACCCCGAGGTGCGTGAGTCGCACTTCGCTTTGGCACATTTGACGGTTCGTATGGGCGATCTCGCGGCGGCGCTGCAGGCAATCAATCAGGCCTTGAGTTTGTCGCCGGGTTGGGAAGAGGCGGCGGTATTCAAGGCGCGTGTTTTGGTTTCGCAAAAAGACCATCAAGGCGCCTTGGCATTCTTCAACGATTATCTAAAGACCTATCCGCGTGCGACCAGTTTGCGTTTGAACTATGCACGCTTTCTGATCGACCTGAAGCAATGGGATCAGGCGCGCTTGCAGTTCAAGCAGGTGACCAGCGAAAGTCCGCAGGACGCCGATGCAATTTACGCGGTGGGCCTATTGGCCTTGCAGGCGAATCAATTCACCGAGGCGAAGCAGTATCTGCAACGCAATCTCGAGCTGCAACCGGATAACGATCAGGCACGTATTTATCTCGGTCAAGTCGCGGAACAAGAGCGCAACTATGACGAGGCCGAACGCTGGTATCGCTCGGTTGAGGGCGATGCGTTGGAGTTCGAGGCGCAGGCGCGTTTGGCGCTGGTAAAGGCGACACGTGGCGATATCGCCGCCGCCCGCGCGCAATTGCATACGATTCAACCCGGCAACGATCAACAACGGGTGCAGCTCGCCTTGAGCGAAGATCAGATCTTGCGTGAGGCGCACCAATATGAGGAGTCGTTTAAGGTGTTGACTGCGGCGGTCGAGAGCATGCCGGATTCCACCGACTTGCTCTATGCGCGCGCGCTCGTTGCCGAGAAACTTAATCGTATCGATGTTCACGAGGCGGACTTACGCAAGGTGCTACAGAAAGATCCGAAGAATGCGCATGCGCTGAACGCCTTGGGCTACACGCTGGCCGATCGCACCACGCGTTACGACGAGGCGGTGAAGCTTTTGGAGCAGGCGATCGCGCTGAAGCCGGACGACCCGTTCATTATCGATAGCATGGGTTGGGTGCAATATCGCATGGGTAACAGCGGCGAGGCGATTCGTTTGCTACGGCGCGCACTCGGTATTCGTAACGACGCCGAAATCTCGGCACATCTCGGCGAGGTGCTATGGGTGACCGGTGATCGTGCGCAGGCCGAATCGGTTTGGCGCGACGCTCTCCAGGCAACGCCAGACAATGAGGCCTTGCTCAGCATCATCAAGAAATTCAAACCTTGATATCGCAGCACTGCCGTATCGGTACAAAAGCGGGCGCCTTTTTAGGCGCCTTGCTTTTATTGGCCGCCTGCGCGCAACAGCCACCACGCGTCAGTGCGCCGCCACCGCAGTGGGACACAAACAAGGTGCGGCTCGCGTCGATACAACAATGGGACATGCGCGGACGCGTCGGCGTTCGTGTCGACAATGACGGCGGTCCGCTGAACTTGCATTGGATACGCGATGGCCGCAGTGATCGCATGGAATTTGCTGCGGCGATCGGCAAGGGGCTGTTTCGATTGGAAAGCGACGCCCATGGCGCCAGCGCCCGCGATGACAAGGGACACCTCTACCGTGCGGCGAATGCACAATCACTGTTGACGCAATTGACCGGTTGGCAAATTCCCATCGACGGTTTGCAGTATTGGATACGCGGCATTCCGACGCCGACCCCGATCGCCGCTGCGCAGTGGGACGACGCCGGACGCCTAGAGCGTTTGGATCAAGACGGCTGGGAAATTCACTACAACGAATATCTTCCCTATCGCGATCTAGCGCTGCCGCGTAAACTGCGGCTCATACGCGGCGGAACGCCGGTGATCGATATCAAACTCATTGTCGAGCAGTGGAATCTCCCCCAGTAGAACGCTCTCTAGAGACATGGCCGGCACCGGCCAAGCTCAATTTGTTCTTGCACATCGTCGGCCGGCGCGCCGACGGCTATCACCTGCTGCAAACCGTGTTTCAATTTCTCGACTATGGCGACGCCTTGCGATTTCGCCTGCTCGATGGCGCCGACATTGTGCGCACACGAGCTTTAACCGATGTACCGGCGGAACGCGATCTTTGTCTGCGCGCGGCGCACCTATTACAAAAGACTGCTGGTGTCGCTCGTGGCGTCGAAATCGAATTGACCAAGCGCCTGCCCTTAGGCGGCGGCTTGGGTGGCGGTAGCTCTGACGCCGCGACCGTGCTTTTGGCCTTAAATCACTTGTGGGAATTACACTGGCCCTTGGAACGCGTGGCGGCCTTAGGCTTACAGCTCGGTGCCGATGTGCCGGTATTCGTCCTCGGCCAGGCGGCTTGGGCGGAGGGGATCGGCGAGCGCTGCACACCGGTGACGCCACCCGAGCCCTGGTATGTCGTCATTGTCCCGCCGGTTGCGGTATCGACCGCCGCTGTGTTCGCCGATCCTGAATTGACACGTGCTACCCCGCCCATCACAATACGCGACTTTCACGCGGGCCGGACGCGCAACGATCTAGAAATCGTCGTCCGTAAACGCTATCCCGAAGTCGACCGCGCGTGCTCATGGTTGGCCGATTTTGGTCCCGCGCGCATGACCGGTTCCGGCGCCTGTGTGTTTGCTCCAGTGGTGGATCGATCCGCTGGTGATGCGGTCCTGGCGCAATTACCGTCTCTCGGTGCGTCATACTCCGGTTTCGTTGCGCGCGGCATGAATACCCATCCGCTCATGCCGATGTGCGGACGTGGGTTCGCTGGACCGAGCACTTGTGTTCATGGGGCTCAAGCGCCCGCGGTGATCGCGCCGATCTGCATGAGCATCCCGAGGTCGTCGCGCA
>CAZCAK010000023.1:0-12387 GCA_964496605.1 uncultured Acidiferrobacteraceae bacterium
CGCATTACAACAACTTCTACGAATTCGGTACCGGCAAAGAAGATCCGGGACGCAATGCCGGCAGTCTACGACCGCGACCGTGGTCGCTTGCGATCGAGGGCGAGGTTGCAAAGCCGGCGGTATATGCCTTGGAAGATTTCATCAAACCCTACGCGCTGGAAGAGCGCATTTACCACCTGCGCTGCGTCGAAGGTTGGTCGATGGTGATTCCTTGGGTGGGCTTTCCCTTAGCGGAAGTCATTAAACGCGCGCAACCGACGTCGCGCGCGAAATACGTAGAGTTCGTAACGCTAAAAGATACGGACCAGATGCCGGGCCAAAGACGTGCCGTTTTGGATTGGCCTTATCGTGAAGGCCTGCGCATGGATGAAGCCATGCATCCGCTTAGTCTGCTTGCGGTCGGTTTGTACGGCGACGTCTTGCCGAATCAAAACGGCGCACCGATTCGGCTCGTCGTGCCGTGGAAATATGGCTTCAAGAGCGCCAAGTCAATTGTAAAAATTCGCTTCGTTGAAACGCAACCGACGACAACCTGGATGCGCGCGGCGCCGAGCGAGTATGGGTTTTATTCCAACGTGAATCCCGCGGTCGATCACCCGCGCTGGAGCCAGAGGCGCGAGCGCCGCATCGGTGAATTTCTCAAACGCGATACCCTGCCGTTCAATGGCTACGGCGAGCAAGTGGCGCAACTTTATCGCGGCATGGATTTACGAAAGTATTTTTAAGATGAAACTGCCATTCGATCGAAGCCGGGCAGTCGGGCCGTTGCGCGTATGCGTCTTTATCCTCGCCCTGGTGCCGTTATTATCCCTGGTGTGGGCCGGTCTGCACGATCAACTCGGCACCAACCCGATCGAACGCGTCACGCATCGCACTGGCGAATGGGCGCTGCGATTTTTATTATTGACGCTCACGATTACACCGGCACGGCGGCTGCTCAATTGGCCACAGTTATTGCGTCTGCGGCGCATGCTCGGCTTGTACGCGTTTTTCTATGCGTCGTTACATTTCTTGACCTATCTAGTCGTGGATCAGTTTTTCGATTTTCACGAAATCGCGCGCGACGTCGTCAAGCGGCCGTTTATCACGGTGGGATTTTTCGCGTTTGTTTTGTTAGTCCCGCTGGCGGTCACTTCGACCAACGGTATGATGCGCCGCCTCGGGAAACGCTGGCAGCAGCTGCATCGCCTGGTGTACGTCATCGCGATCGCGGCGGTGCTGCATTTCTGGTGGCTGGTGAAAGCCGATGTGCGCGAGCCGTTGATCTACGGTGCGCTGCTTAGTTTGTTATTGCTTTATCGCTTATGGCATGCGCGTCGTGCGCCGGTGCTGCAGGCGCTGCGTTCGTCAAGCTAGCGGCGAATACCGCCGCGATACTATCGCCGAGACCATAACGCGGAACGAAGCCGGCTTTACGCAGACGATTGCCATCGAACCGCCGATTGGCTGCGGCCCAGGCCGCAGTCGCGCGCGTGAACAGGGGCTCGCGCGTTTCCGGCGTAACCCATTCCAAGACTTGTCCGAGCATGGCGGCAACGCTGGGCGCGATGCGCTCCGCGGTGGCGACATGACCGTTCAGACGATCCAATACTTCCTTTTCCTGTAACACGCTGGCGTCGAATCCCTGCGCAATATAAACGTCGTGCTTCAAGCGCGGTGCCTCGCCGAGAAACACCAGCGCCCGCCCCAAGTCGCGCGCATCGATGTAAGACACCAACCGGTCACCGTCGCCGACATAACGCAGGCGCCCCGCGGCATGTGTCCGTATGCGTTGCAGATAAGTCGCGTCGCGTGCGCCGATCGCCGGTACTGCGCGCAAGATCACCGTCGGGAGATCGGTCGCTTCCACCACTTCCTGAATAACGCGCTCGCGATCGGCCGATGCCAATTCCAAAGGATGCTGCGGTGCGCATGGGAAACTTTCCGCGATGCCCGAATCGGGCAATCGACTGCCATAGACTAAGACATTACTGAGTTGCACGAAGCGCGCGACATCGACTCGCGCCGCGGCCTCGGCGATCCAGCGCGTCATATAGGCGTTGACCAGACGATAGGTCGCGATCGGCTTATTCGCGCGCGTTTCCATAATGCAGTTGTAGACAACCTCGTGACCCTCGATCGCGCGCGGCAAGGCACGCACATCGTCGAAGTCGAGTTCGCAAATACGGACTTTCAGACTGCGCAGAAACGCCGTGTCGCTGCCGGCGCGTACCACTGCAGTAACGCGATGACGCGCGTGCGCGAGTTCGTGCACGACATGACTACCGATAAAACCGGTGGCACCGAAAACGATTGCTTTCATATTTGGGTATCCTTCCCCGAAGAAAAATCCTTTTAGGCCGGCGGCGCGCCTTGAGCGCCATCCGGCGCGAGACACACCACGGTATGCGGTTTGGCTTGGGCGACGATACGGGTCAGCATTTCGTCGGTGCGGCGCAATAAGCTCGACGCCTTTTCCTTAGTTTCCGGAAAGGCGATAACAGCGGAGAACGTCGGCAGCGCCAGCTCTTCAGCACCGACCGTGATGCGCGTATTGGCGACGCGCATTAAGGCCTTTTCGATTGCGCGCATAGCACCATCGCGATCGGTATGCGGAAACAGCACGGCGAAACTTTCGGTGCCGTAGCGCGCGGCAAAATCGTAAGTGCGAAACACGCGCAGAATTTTGCTACCGTAAACATCGAGCATTTGCTTGGTCGCGTCTTCGCCGTGACGCAAGCGAAAGCTTTCGAAACCGTCGATTGCAATTAGGGACAGGGCAAGTGTGCCGCCGTACCGCCGGGCGCGGCTCATCTCCGCAGTTAATTGGCGAACCAGCGCCGTGCGATTCGCGAGACCGGTCGCTTCATCCACCAAGCTACTTTTGCGCACACGCCACAATTGTCGGCGCAATTGATCGCGGTCGGTTTGCATCAGCTTTAGGTAATTCGTCGCGCGCTGGAGATTGGCGCCGAGCTGTTGATGGCCCTCGATGAGCTGCTCCAACCCGGTCAGCAATAATTTATCGATATCGCGGCCAGTCTCGCCCCCGCTCATTTGCGCAAACACGTTCGCGGTATCGCGCAATAGTCGCTCGAAACTATCGATGGAATGGACTTTCCCGTTCGACTCAAGCTTTGCGCTCGAGAGGGAAATGCTTGCGCTAGAAGCCGGCGGAATCCCCGGTTGCACCGCATTCGCCACCAGCGCTACGACGCTGGCGGCGGGGTTTTCCGGCGTCGTGACCGTCGTGGGCTCGACACGCAGGGGCGCACTCGCAAGATTTTCGTTCGGCGTCGGTTCAGTCATAGAAAGCTCTATGACTTTAGTCGAGGTTGTAGCTTCGATAGTCGAGCTCGTCGCCTCGGCCGGCGCGGGCGCACTTCGCGTCAGCGTTGTCTGCGGCGACTCGGCCCGCAACGGCTGAGTACGCTCATTACGAGGTACGTCGCCCAGGCGCAGCTGATTTTGAATCAACTTTACCTTGAAACGCGTCGCGGGGTCGGAATGCGGAGCTTGCATATACTTGCGCAGCAGAGTGTGCAAAAACTGCATAAAAGCCGGTTCAATGAAGTCGCCATGGGCGTACCGTTCGAGGCCGCGCTCGATCAGACTGAGCAGCAACGCCCCTTCTGCGGTTTTCTTGAGACCGACGAGATGATGTTGCACACCACCCAAGACGGCGACGTCGATAAGGGGTTGTGCCATGGAATTGACCTCTAGCGGGCTGCGCATAACAAAAATCTAGCGCTTGCACCGCAAAATAACAACACATAGCCGGTATAATCGGCCTCTTTTGCAAGGAGCCGCCGTGGCCACCATCGAAGTTACGCAAGACAATTTCGCCACCACTATCGAAAGTAATGCCCTGGTCATCGTCGATTTCTGGGCGCCGTGGTGCGGACCCTGCCGCGCATTTGCCCCGATTTACGAACAGGCCTCGGAGAAGTATCCAGATGTCACCTTCGCCAAGGTCAACACCGAACAAGAACAGGCACTCGCCGGTGCCTTTCAAATCCGCTCGATCCCGACACTGATGATCTTTCGCGAACAAATCATCGTGTACGCCCAAGCCGGTTCGCTGCCGGCATCGGCCTTGGAAGAGCTCATCAAGCGCGCACAGGAACTCGATATGAACGAGGTGCGCAAAGAGATTGAACAGGCGCGCGCGAATCAAGGTAAAGAAGAAAAAACGGCACAGGGTAAATCCTGATCGGCAAGCACAAGCCGTCCGCGGTCGGCTTGTCGCTCACTCACTCCATGCCTCATGGCGCCGCGAAAGCGGCGTGTCGATACTCTGTGCACGTTCACGCCGCTATACTCGCAACATGAATCGCTATCGCGCGACCTTCGTCGCAACCGTTAACCCGCCGTGAGTCGTTCCACTCGTGAATAAGCCGCCGAGCGGTTGGCGCGCGGTGTGGCTCGCGATGCGCAGTCCGCGCACCGCGTCGGTTAGCCTATTGTCGTTCTCCTCCGGCTTACCGCTGGGCTTAGTGTGGATCGCACTACCCGCGTGGCTCGCGCGTATGGGCGTCGACATCAAGATCATCGGTCTGTTTACGCTGGCACAGGCGCCATGGAGTTTTAAATTTCTCTGGTCGCCAATCATGGATCGCTATTCGGTGCCCTTCGCCACCACGCTCGAGCGCAAGCTCGGGCGTAAATTACTCTGGACGCTCGCGATGCAGATCGCATTAACCGCGCTCACATTGTGGCTCGCCGGTTTGGCGCAGCATCCGGATGCGGTTTGGGTTATCGGCTCTATCACACTTGCCATCGCGTTGGCCTCGGCGAGCCAAGACATCGCCATCGACGCCTACGCCGTTGAGGTGTTGCAACCCGCGGAACAAGGTGTCGCCGTCGGTGCGCGCATCGCGGTATATCGAGCCGCCATGTTCATTGCCGGCGGGCTGGCAATCTCGCTTGCTGGCTGGTGGTCATGGCCGGCGGTGTTCGCGCTGTTGGCACTCCTATATATACCATTGGCGCTCGTCACCTTGTTCGCGCCGCGCCCGGCACATGAAGCGATCGCCGCACCCACATCGCTGCGCGCGGCGGTATGGGAACCGTTTCTCGGTTTCTTCGCCAAGAGCCGCGCCTTGGAAATTCTCGCCTTCGTGGTGTTATACAAACTTGCGGATAATCTCGGCGGCGCTTTGGTACGACCGTTTTTGATCCAAGTCGGGTTCAACGACTTTGACGTCGGCATCGCCACCGCCAGCATTGGATTAGTCGCAACCTTGATCGGTACCTTTGTCGGTGGTGCCTTGACCGCAACCCTCGGCCTCGGTCATTCCTTGTGGCTTTTTGGCGCGCTGCAGGTGTTGTCGAATTTCGGTTACGTGCTGGTTGCACAAGTCGGTGTCGATCGGCCGTTGATGTACGCCGCGATGGGAATCGAGAGCATCACCACCGGCATGGGCACCGGCGCCTTTAGCGTACTGCTGCTGCGCCTTACACAAAAAGAATTTTCCGCGACGCAATACGCCTTGTTCTCGAGCCTGTTCGCGTTGCCACGTATCATTGCCGGCCCGGTCACCGGCATACTCGTCGACGCCATGGGCTGGCGCGATTTCTTTTTGCTCACGATTGTGGTTGGTATTCCTGGCTTGCTAATGCTGCAGCGCTTTTCGCCCTTGGGCACGCGCGAACCGCGATTAGAAACACCATCGAACGTGTCTCATAAGTCGTATACCGCGACACAAATTTGGCGCCGCGGCGTCATCGGGAGTGTCCTCGCCTTTATCTGCGCCGGCGCGATCGTCGCATTTTTAAATGGATTTAAACACGCACGCGCCGCGCATGCGCCACTCGACTATATGCAGGCGGTGATGGCACTGGCGCGACCAGAGCAACTCGGCGATTGGTTACAACTAAGCGGGGTTATTTTATTTGCCTTGCTCGTTGGCATGGCGACCTCCGCCGCGCTGGCAGCGCGTACGCGAACGACTCACTAAATTTTTTCCAAACGCGCGAGCTCGTTAACACTGAAGCCGGCAGCAAGACGTGCGGCGCGCGCAAACGGCGGCTTGACGCGCGGTGCGCCGAAATCGCGCACCAATTGGATAAAGGTATCGTCCGGATCGAGACCGCGTTCCGCACAGAGCCAATGAAACCAGCGCGTGCCGATCGCGACATGGCCGATCTCATCGCGTTCGATGATTTGCAAAATCTCCATCGCACGACGATCGCCGGTCGAGCGTAGTTTTTCCATTAATGCTGGTGTCGCATCGAGGCCGCGCGCCTCAAGTACGCGCGGCACCAAGGCCATGCGCACCAAGGCGTCGTGCGCGGTGGCGCGCGCCATTTCCCACAGACCGTCGTGCGCCTCGAAATCGCCATAGTCGAAGCCAAGCGTTCGCAAATGCGTGCGCAATAAGTCGAAGTGATACGCCTCTTCCCGCGCGACTCGCGACCAGTCGCGGTAATACGCCGCGGGTAAGTCGCGAAACCGATCGATCGCATCGAGCGCGAGATTAATCGCGTTAAACTCGATGTGCGCCAAGGCGTGAATTAATGCCGCGCGTCCCTTAGCGGTAGTCATCGGGAAGCGCGTAACTTTGAGCGGTGATACGAGCGTAGGAAGCGCCGGTCTACCGGGAACATCGCAGGCTCGATGCGAGGCCTCCTCTGCACCTTCAATCGCTACCGGCAAGCGCGCAATCCGCTCGAGCTTCGCATCGACATCGGATTCACTTAAAGCCGCGTAAACATGGCTAAAGAAATTCATTCATAACTCGTAGTCATACTCGACCGTCAGCGGCGCGTGATCGGAGAACTCCTGCGCGGTATAGATCGCCTCGCGCCGCGCAAGTTTGGCGATACCGGGTGTTGCAATATGGTAATCGATGCGCCAACCGACGTTCTTGGCACGCGCCTGACCGCGGCGCGACCACCAGGTGTACTGCTCTTCCTTTTGATTGAGCGTGCGGAATACATCGATGAATCCGGCTTCGCCGAATAGCCAATCGAGCCAGGCGCGCTCTTCGGGCAAGAAGCCGGAGTTCTTCTGATTTCCGCGCCAATTTTTGAGATCGATATTTTTATGCGCAATATTCCAGTCGCCACACAAAATATACTCGCGTCCGGAGCTCTTAAGATCGAGCAGGAATTTTTTAAATCGTGCGAGAAAATCGAATTTGATTGCTTGCCGCTCCGGCCCGGTAGTGCCCGAGGGAACGTAAATCGAAACAATACTCAAGGTGCCGTAGCGCGCCTCGATATAGCGTCCTTCTGCATCCATATCGGCGAAACCCATACCCCACTCGACGCTATCGGGCTTGCGCTTGCAGTAAATCCCGACACCGCTGTAACCGGGCTTCACCGCGTCGTGAAAATAACTGTGATAGCCATTGGGAGTAAAAAGATGGTGCGGCAGCGCCGCGACGTGGCATTTCACTTCTTGCAGACACACGATGTCGGCATCCTGCTGCCCCATCCAGTCGAAAAAACCCTTGCGCTCCGCGGAGCGAATGCCATTAACGTTAACGGTGATAATTTTCATGACGCGATTGTGCCACAGCTACGGCACGACTACATGGACGCCACGGCGGATGCCGCAGTAACATGCGCACATGTCGCAGCGACAAAATGCATTTTTCGAATTTGTTATTGGCTGCGGCGTGTTGCGCTTCGGCGAATTCACGCTCAAATCCGGTCGACGTAGTCCGTACTTCTTCAACGCCGGTTTGTTCAATAGCGGCGAGCGCGTGGCGCGCCTCGGCGAATTCTACGCGCAGGCAATCGAAGACGCCGGTATTAGCTTCGATATGCTGTTCGGCCCAGCCTACAAAGGTATTCCGCTCGCGGTGGCAACCGCGATTGCGTTTCATCGACGCGGGCGCGACGTGCCGTTTGCCTTCAACCGCAAGGAGCCCAAGGATCACGGTGAGGGCGGGCAATTGGTCGGCAGCGCATTGAGCGGTCGCGTGTTGATTATCGACGACGTGATTTCCGCGGGCACATCGGTGCGCGAATCGGTGCACATCATTCGCGCCGCAAACGCCGCACTCGCAGGCGTTGCCATTGCGCTCGATCGAGAGGAGCGCGGTAGCGATAGCTTGTCGGCAACGCAGGAGGTACAACAACAGTACGCAATGCCGGTCATCAGCATTGCAAGCTTGAGCGGTTTATTGGAGTTTTTGAGTGATAACGCCAGCGTCAGCGCGCATCGCGCTGCAGTGCAACGGTACCGCGATACCTACGGTGCGAACGCGCGCTAGTCTAACGACTACGCCGCTCGACGAAGCGAGTCACGTGGCTGTCTTGCGCCAATTGGCCTTGAATGCGCGCACCTTCTGCAATCGCAATCAGCGGGCTCTCGAGATTGCCGGCAACACGCGCGGTATCGCGCACCTCCAACTTCACACGCGCGGTAACATTGCCTTCTACCGCGCCGCGCAACACCACGACATCGGCAATCACATTACCCTTCCAATGGCTTTGCGGCCCGAGCATCAATACACCATGAACGTCGCTATCGCCAACTACCTTGCCGTGCACGATGTAATTTTCCATCCCTTCGAGATGCCCTTGGAACGTGACCTCTTGACCTAAGGTCTTCGGTACTTTTTCTATGTGATCGAGTGTACGGTTTTTGGTCATGTGCAGGATCTTCTAATCGACCACCCACCCCGGGTATCGTGAGGCCAGATGATATGCCTGTGCCCGCCCGCTGCCAACCGTTAAAAGCGATTTTTCCCGGGGTTTTTATGCAAAAAGAAGCTTGAGCCCCACCGCGAAGGTGACGAGTTCGAAACCGCGCTTGATCCACCAATTGCCGCTCACGATCGCCCAGTGCGCGCCTAAGTAACCCCCGACGACCGATCCAAGCAACAAGGCCGGCAACCACGACCACTGCACCTCCCCTAACCAACCGAGGGTTACAGCCCCGAGCCCGTTCCAGAATAGCCCCACCAAGATCAAGGTGTAGGCCACGGCCCGGCGATAATCTAAGCCGAACCAGCGCACGAGCCAGAGTGTACAAAATAAGCCGGTACCGGACGTTAAAGATCCGTTGAGAAACCCAATGACGAATAAACCGACGCCACCGAAAACGTAGCCACGGCGATGGCGATTACTGGGTCGGTGGGTCTGACCGAGATCGCGACGTAAGACTGAGTACAGCGCTAAAGAGAGCGTAAGCAGTCCCAGGGCGATTTGCGCTGGCCGATCCGGGATTTTCAGCACGATCAACGCACCCAATAGCACGCCGGGTAAGCCGGTGGCCAAAATAAAGGCCGCGAAGCGCCGGTCCAGACCGGGCTCCCGCGCGTGGCGTAGGCTCGCACCGACGCCGAGGGCAACGCTCGCGATCTTGTGCGTGGCGAGGGCGACGCCAAACGGGAGGCCCAAGAGAATCAGCGCCGGAAACTGCACCAGCCCGGCACCGCCGCCAGAAAACGCGGAAAATACGTTCGCCGCGAGCGATACCGCCAGGAGAATTAACTGTTCAACCCAATCCATTGGTCTATTGTGTCGCGCCGCTCAAACCTGCGCACGGTTGACAATTGCGGCACGCGCGCCTTTCTTTAGCGGGAGACCTTGAGGAACGCCCATGTTGAGACTTCTGCTTGCCCTTGCATTAATCACCACAACCGCCGGTGTTGCCGCCGAGACCAAGACCAAGATTGCCAAATGCAAAGACGCCCAAGGCATATGGCATTACGGCGATACCGCCGCGGACGAGTGTGCAAAATCGAACGTGACGGTCATTAATGATAAGGGTATCCGGGTAAAGGACATCGCCGCCCCACCGACCGCGGCGGAATTAAAAGCGCGCGAGGCAAATAAGGCCGCCGAGGATGAAAAGCAGCGGCAGGTCGCCGATCAAAAGAAGCGCGACGAGCAATTGCTCGCCACCTACGGCATCGAAGACGACATCAACTTGGCGCGCGAGCGGAAGCTTTCCGATATCCGGGCCCAGATGAGCTCGATTGAGTCGACGTTAGCCACCCTCAAAGCGACCCTGCGGCGCATGCAATTGCAGGCCGACCAGGAAAAGAAGACCGGCAAGGTTGTGCCACAAACGGAGGCGAATATCGCCAAAACGGAGGAACAAATCGCTAAACAGGAGGCAGCCATGGCCGCACGCGAGGCGGATAAGATTGCGATTAAGACTCGATATGACGCCGACTTAAAGCGTTACCGTGAAATTAAAGGAATTCAAATCCCTGCAGCCAATACCGCGACCCCGCCCAGCACTGCCAAGACCCCGTAAGGCTTATTTGCCGGTCGGCTCTGCGCTCACCCAGCGCGAGCCGACATCGGTTTGCTCGCGTTTCCAAAATGGCGCGTGCGTTTTGAGATCTTCCATAATAAAGCGACAAGCATCGAACGCCGCGGCACGATGTGCTGACCACACCGCCACCAGCACGATCGGCGCGCCGATCTCAATGGCGCCGTAGCGATGCACCACCAAACTATCGAGTAAGTCCCATTGCCCATGCACCCGGCGACACAGCGCTTCTAGATATTTTTGGGTCATCTCGGGATAGTGTTCGAGTTCCATGGCCGATACGCGCGTGCCTTGATTGAAATCGCGCATCGTGCCCACGAAGGTGGCGGTTGCCCCGACTTTTCCGAGCAAGTGCTCACCTCGACTGGCTTCGGCGATGAGCTGCCAAGGATCAAACGACATTTCCGTTAAGACGACGCGCACTCAGCCACCCGTTACCGGTGGAAAGAACGCGAGCTCATCGCCGCCACTAACCGCAGATTCAAACTGCACGTATTCATGATTAATTGCCGCCAAGATGCGCTCCTGCGATGCGTCCGGCGCTACCGTGCGCCAGACATCGGCGACGGTAAACCCGAGTGGAATGGTCAACAACTCCTCTGCCTTGCCGAGGCGGTCGCGCAGGCTCGCAAAGTAGCGCACCGTAATCGAGATCATGGCGATGTCTTTCGGCATGGTCACGCCTCGTAAATCGCAGTACAATGCGCCGCGCTTTTCCGGGTCGCCGTTAGTAATTGCTTCATCTGAAATCTGGCGGCTCCTTAAAAAATATTATAAACGTTCAGCGTTCTCTTAAATAAACGCTGCTTATGCGGAAAACGGTAATACTAATTAGTTTTGCGCAGACATACCTTATAGAGTCTCGCGCCTACCCCTTCAATACAATCTGACTGAGGTATTCGATTCCATGTCTAAGCTGGTCTCTCCGCACGGGGGCGGCAAACTCAAGCCTCTGCTACTTGAAGGTGCCGCGCTCAAAGCTGAAAAAGAACGCGCCAAGACCTTACCTAAAATCAAAATTTCCTCACGCGAAACCGGCGATCTAATCATGCTCGGCATCGGCGGTTTTACTCCGCTCGATGGATTCATGGGCAAGGCCGACTGGCAAGGCGTGTGCGACGGTATGAAGATGGCCAGCGGTCTTTTTTGGCCCATCCCGATCACTCTGTCGACGAACGACGAATCCGTTAACGAAGGCTCCGACGTCGCCCTGGTCGACAGCGAGAGCGGCGAGATCATGGGCACCATGAAGGTGACCGACAAGTACACCATCGACAAGGCCCACGAGTGCATGATGGTCTACAAGACCACCGACATGGAGCACCCGGGCGTCAAGATGGTCATGAACCAGGGCAAGTACAACCTCGCTGGGCCGGTTAAGGTACTCTCGGTCGGCAAGTTCAAGGAAGAATATGGCGATCAGTTCCTTACCCCCGCCGAGACCCGCGCCAAGTTCCAGCAGCTCGGGTGGTCCAAGGTCGCGGCGTTCCAGACGCGCAACCCGATGCACCGCAGCCACGAGTACCTGGCGAAGATTGCCGTCGAAACCATGGACGGCGTGCTGGTTCACTCGTTGCTCGGCACCCTCAAGCCCGGCGACATCCCGGCAGAAACACGTTCCGAAGCCATCGGCGTACTGATCAAGAATTACTTCGCGCCCAACACCGTGATCCAGGCGGGCTACCCGCTCGACATGCGCTACGCGGGTCCGCGCGAGGCACTGCTGCACGCCCTGTTCCGCCAGAACTACGGCTGCTCGCACCTGATCGTGGGCCGCGACCACGCCGGCGTCGGCGACTACTACGGCCCGTTCGACGCGCAGAAGATCTTCGACGAAATTCCGAAGAACGCGCTCGAAACCAAGAACATGAACATCGACTGGACCTTCTGGTGCAACAAGTGCGGCGGCATGGCCTCACAGCGCACCTGCCCGCACACCAAGGACGACCGCATCCTGCTGTCCGGCACCAAGGTCCGCTCCATGCTTTCCGAAGGCAAAGACCTGCCGGTCGAATTCAGCCGCCCGGAAGTGGCCAAGGTGCTGCAAAAGTATTACGCCGGCCTCACCGCCGAACAGAACGTCAAAGTGGAACTGAAAGGCCACTCGGCAAAGTAAGCAGGCAATCATCAGAAATCCGCAATACAAAAGCCGCCCATCGGGCGGCTTT
>CAZCAK010000024.1:0-12106 GCA_964496605.1 uncultured Acidiferrobacteraceae bacterium
ATGGTATCGAGGCGTTGGTCGAGTTGCACATCACCGAGTTCTTGCGCGCGCAACCAGGCGCGGAGTTCTTCCACGGAACGAAACAGGCCGCGACGCCATTCGCTATAGGCCTCGAAATGGGATTCGATACGTTGGTTCACTATTTTTCCCCTACCCGATGCGACTGCTCATAGATGAAGCCTTACAGAAATTGCGCAGAGGTCGGATCGATATCAGACAGGCGTGCGCGAAAATCGGATGGCCGGTCGCTTCCAGATGTGGCGACTGGCTGAAACGATAGTTGAAAACTTCCTTTATATCAACGAACTCAGGGAAGCTCGTGAGGTACGGTCTTAAGTTATATCGAAAGTTATCGTTGGCAGCGCGGGCAATAGAACGCGCTGCGCGTACCCATACGAATGGCGCGAATCGGTTTGCCGCACTGCCGGCAAGGTTTGTCGCCCCGCGCGTAGACGGCGAGCTCTTGTTGAAAGTAGCCGGGCCGCCCTTCACCGCTTTGAAAATCGCGCAATGTAGTGCCGCCCGCGGCGATGGCGCGCTCGAGTGTCAGACGAATACCCGTTTCAAGGCGGGTGTAGCGCTCGCGGTTGAGGCTGCCGGCGGCACGGCGCGGGTCGATGCCGGCATGAAACAGCGCCTCGTTCGCATAGATGTTGCCGATGCCGGTGACGATGCGGCTGTCCATGAGAAATTCTTTGATCGCGCGCTTGCGGCGGCGACTTTTGGCGAAGAGGTATTCGGCGTTTAAGTCCGGCGATAGCGGCTCGGGGCCGAGATGCTTGAGTAGCGCATGCTCATGCGGTGACTCGCTCCAGATGACGGCGCCGAAACGCCGCGGATCGCGCAGGCGCAGACAACGATTGCCCGACAACACTACGTCGACGTGATCGTACGGGCCAGGTGCGATTGCAGATGTCGTGAGGCGCAAACTGCCAGACATACCTAAGTGCACGATCAGGGCGCCGCGCTTCGATTCCAACAGTAAATACTTACCGCGGCGGGTCACCGCGGTGACGATTATGCCGGCGACGTGGGTGTTAAGTGTCGGCGCGATCGGCCAACGCAGACGCGCATCGCGTACGACGATGGCGCGTATGCGTTTACCGCGTACATAAGGTTCAATCGCCCGGCGGGTGGTTTCGACCTCCGGCAGCTCGGGCATTACTCGGGCTTCAGCTCCAGCAAACGTTCGCCGGTGTCTTTCGGGAAGTGATAATCGAGATTCTCGTCTTTGCGATACAACACGAATTCCGGTTGATACGACAGGATATCGATCGCGAGTGCTTCCGGCTTGTTATTGGCCTTGTCTTTATTTTCGTCGATGACGCCGATAGAAATTTTACCCACCGGCGGTTTCGGCGCATGCCGTGTTACCGATAGTGCGCGTGCGTAACGCCACTCTTCGACGAAATTGTTAATGCGGTCGCCGGATAGGTCTTTGATCTCTGGCTGGCGTTGCCAGCTGCCGTCCTGCAACACCAGGCTGAATTTCGGCAGTTTGAATGAGATCGGCTTGCGCGACTTTTCCATCAGGGCCGGACTCAAGAAATCGTCCGCCTGGGTCGCGGCGGCGCGGAAACTTGCCGCCGGGATGAGTGCGATATCGTTGTTGTAAAGGACGTACTGTAGTTCGTTAAGCGGATGCAGGGCGCCGAGCTGGATCTCGGTGTTGTCCAACCATACGGTCGCCAAAGGTTTGTCGAGCCCGTATTTCGGTAGATCCTGCGCCGGAAAGCGCGCTTCGGTTCGTGCCGTTGCCAAGGACAATACGCCCTCAACGCGATAATGATCGGCGCGCGCACGCCATGGTGCGGTCATGCGCCATTCTTCGCCGTCACGTTCGACGGCGATCTCATCTTGGTCCGGACGCAGGATGCGGATTTTTTGGATCTGATCCGGTTGAATCGCGGTGAGCGGCGGGCGTTGCTCGCGTTCTTTATCCGGTGCACCGGGTTGATACTTCACCAAGAGTACCAGGGCGACGAGAAACGCCAACAGGGCTAAGTTTAACAACCAACGTTTTTGCATCAGCGTCTCCGACGCCGCCACCAGATCACGATGCCGGTGCCCAACAAGAATAACGGTAGAACAATGAAAAATCCGAACGCGATAAAAGTCTGCGCGCGTTGCGATAGATTTAGGCTCGCATCGCTCGCAGCGCGATTAGGCAAATCGATGTAACGTTCGTCGCTGCTTAACCAGTTCAATAAATTCATCGCGAGGTCCAAATTACCACCGTTACCGAGAAAGGTATTGGATACAAAGTCGCTATCGCCAATAACCGCGACACGTTGCTCGCGCTTTTCCTGTGCGCGCGTAAATGCGGCACCGATGGTCAACGGTCCGCGTATATCTTTGCCGGCGTCGAATTGAATCTTGCCATGTAAAGCTCCCGTTTCGGTCCAGGCCGAAGGCAGGGTATCGAGCAAAACTGTCCCCTGCCAACGATTGCGCGTGCCCTCGGCGCCACCACGGGCGCCGCTCGGCGGCGGCAGTTTCAGTGCCGCCGTGCTGGGGAATAAGGTCATCAAGGCGAGATTACGCACAACCACCTGCGCGCCGTATTTTGCCACGACCACGAAACTGGGATCGTTGCCGGTTAATACTTGCGAATTCGGATCGACCACCGTGCCGGGAAGGAACTCGAAACCGAGATTCTCTGCAATCGGCTCCATGCCGCGACTGCCCGGTTCGCTGAGCCACAGCATATTGCCGCCCTGGTTCAAATAAGCCTCGATCTGTTTGATCTCACCGGGTAGCAATTTAATTTGTGGATCGGCGACCACGAGCACACCGGTGTTTTGTGGCACTTGTGGATTTTCGCTGAGCGAGAGCGTGCGGGTTTTAAAACCGCGCTTTTGCAACTGCGCGCCCCAAGTGCCGTAATCATGATTCGCCTGGCCGTCGGGTTTGCGTTCGCCGTGCCCACTTAAGAATACGATCCAGCGCTCGCCGGCCCGCGCCAAACGTGCCAAGGCATTCGTGAGATTCTCTTCATTCAGCTGACTGATGTTTTCCTTCTTACCGCCATACTCCAGCACGACCTCCCCATCGAACTGTACCGCCGCGCGGGCGCGGGTCGGATCGGTGTCCGGATTCACCAGCTCGAAATGGAAGTTTTTTTGCGCGCGCTCATATCGTGCCAGGAGTTCGCGCGTCGGCTCGCGCAATTCGCTGCGTCCGCTCACGTAGGCGGTCGCGGTAATCGGTTGATCGAGGCGCTTCAGTAGGCTCAGCGTTGCACTCGATAGGCTATTGCGACCGGTCTTGGTCCAATCGAATTGCCAGTGATAATGGCGGCTGAGGCCCATGATGAGTCCAATCACCACCAAAAATAACGCGACAAAACTCCAGCTCGCGAAGCGTAATTGCAAACGGCCCATGCCTACGCCCCCACGCGATCGGCGTCGAGCCGGCGCACCGTCAAAACCAAGAATGCGATCGTGAGCAGCAGGTAATACGCTGCGTCGGCGCTATCGAATACACCTTTAAGGAATGCCTGATAATGGCTCGTTAAGGAGATATAGGTCAGAACCACCTTCCCAGCGCTGCCGGCGTTGGACCAATCCAAAATCCACAGCAGTAACAACACGCCGAAGGTGGCAACTGCGGCAACCGTCGGGCTCTGGGTAAGGCTCGACATGAATACGCCGATGGCGGCAAAGGTCGAGAGCAGTAGCACCAAGCCAAGAATCGCCGCGGCGAACAGGCCCCAATCCAAACTGCCGCCGGCCAGCAGCGATAACGGCATCAATATCATCAGGACGACCACGATCATAAAGAACAGCAATGCCGCGACATATTTACCGAGCACGATCTGCGTCATCGTTACCGGTGCCGTGAACAGAAGACTGAGGCTGCGGTTGCGGCGCTCCTCGCTGATCAGGCGCATGGTGATGAGCGGTGCGATTAACAACAAAATGACGCCGGCGTTGCTAAACAGCGGCGCAACCACGACTTCGGTAATCCCGGGTGCGTTTTGCATGCCGAGCAGACGCGTTTGAAATTCCGCGAATTGATCGACCATTAATAGAAATAGCAGCGCCAGAATTACTTGCAGGACACCCAACATCACCCAGGCCAGCGGTGATAAAAATAAACTGCGCAATTCGCGCATGGCGATGGCAAAGATCACGCGTGCGTCTCCGGATGTGCGCCGCTGCGCGTCAGCTCGACGAAGATTTCCTCCAGCGACACGTGCTGCGGATTGATTTCGATGACGCCCCATTGTCGTTGCGTCGCAAGCTGCACTACCGCATCGGTTGGGTCGGTGTTCGGCTCATGAAAGATGCGAATACGGCCTTGATCTTCGGCTTTGACGCCGGTCACGCCGGCAATACCTTCGAGCGCGGCGAGATCCGGTGCCTGGCGAAACGCCACGATCAGTGCGCGCGATTCCAGGTGACGCGTTAAATTGTCGATGCTGTCGTTCAGCACCAGGCGGCCCTTGTTGATGATCTGCACGCGATCGCAGCTCGCCTGCACCTCACTTAAGATATGCGTCGATAAGATCACACCGTGCTCGCGACCGAGTGCGCGAATGAGGCTGCGAATCTCGCGAATCTGAATCGGATCGAGCCCCACCGTCGGCTCGTCGAGGATCACCAGCGCCGGTTCGTGCAAAATCGCTTGCGCCAGACCGACGCGTTGTTGATAGCCCTTGGAAAGGTTACCAATCAAGCGATGACCGACATCGCTCAGGCTGCACTTTTCCTTGGCGCGTTCGCGCGCGGCGCGGCGCTGTTTGCGCGGAATGCGATGCAACGCCGCGCAGTAGTCGAGATACTCATCGACCGTAAGTTCGCGATAGAGTGGCGGGTATTCCGGTAGGTAACCGAGGGCGCGCTTCGCCGGTAGCGGCGCCTCCTGTAAATCGTGACCGAGGATGCGCACGCGTCCGCTGCTGGGCGCCAAGTTACCGGCGATGATTTGCATGGTGGTCGACTTGCCGGCGCCGTTCGGCCCGAGAAAGCCAAGCACCTCGCCCTTGCGCAGGGTGAAGCTGACGTCGCTCACCGCCCGGGTCTGGCCGTATACGCGCGAGATTAACTCGACTTCAACTAACAACGGATCGCTCATTATTTTTATGGAATAGACGGCTCGAAGAACTCGGAATTTGAGTCGGTGGACCTGATTCAGTTCCGACTCGGGCGCCATTTAAGGCGCCGCGCCGGTCCTTGTCAATTACCGCACACCGCGAGCCGGTGACACTATACTCAACCGTAATGAGCCTCAAACCCATCCTGACCTCAGTGCGATCGCCGATAAAAGCGTGGTTGTTCGCCTTGCTTACGCTGGCGCTGGTATTGCCCAGTGTTGCGGCCGAGCCACGCGCGTTATGTTGGCAAATCCGTTCCGGCAAAAGCGAAATCATTTTGCTGGGCTCGCTGCACGTCGGCAGCGCCGATTTTTATCCGCTGGCGGCGCCGATCGAGGCGGCGTTTAAGCGCGCGCAGATTTTAGGCGTGGAGGCGAATATTGCCGATCCGCAGTCGTCCTTGATTGCCATGCAGCTCGGACTTTATACCGGACAAGATCGACTCGATGATCACATCTCGGCGCCGCTGTTGGCGCGTCTCGGAAAGGTGTTGCCGCGTTACGGGATGAGTTTGGATTTGTTGCGCAACTTGCGGCCGTTTATGTTGTTGTCGACGCTGACCATGGCGGAGGCGATGCGGCTTGGTTACGATCCGCAGGCCGGTGTCGATATGTATTTTTTACAAAAGGCGCAGGCGCGCAATATGAAAATTGTCGAGCTGGAATCGATCCAGGCGCAGATGGAATTGATGAATGGTTTCACCGACAAAGAAAGCGAAGCGATGTTGACGCAAACCGTCGACAGCATCGAGCGCGATTCCATGGGCAAGGAATTCCGCGACATGGTCTCGGCCTGGCGCGCCGGGGACGTGCCGCGCTTCGTGCAGGCAGTGAATGCCTCATTCGCGGGCGATCGCACGACACAGGATATGATGATGAAGAAATTAAACGTCGCCCGTAACGGCGCGATGGCCGACAAAATCGAGACCTATTTGCGCAGCGGTCAGACGCATTTTATCGTCGTCGGCGCATTGCACCTCGTGGGTGAGCAAGGCATTATCGAGCGCCTGCGCAAGAAAAATTACCAGATCGTGCAGCTTTAGTCGGCGGCGAATCGAGATATTTCATTCATTGGGAGACACGATGATCCGTGCAGTGTGGTTATTAAGTCTCGTGGCAGTTTTGAGTCTTGGCTGTGCCGGTACCGGCGGTGGTACGAATAACGGTGCGACGCCGAAGGGCGGCGCCTGCAAACCGCGCGGAGAGACCCAAGCCTATACAGCGTTGGCGATTTCGGCGCCAATGGCAAAAATCACACGCGCGACGGTATCGAGTTATCGTTGGACCGCCGACAGCGTGCAGTTAACACCCTGCAGTCTATTGGGTATTAAGAAGGAGCTGACCCTTCAACGCGAGGCGAAACCGCAAGGCGTGTTGAAGGAAGTGCGCGAGTTCTATGCCCAAGATGGCACGTTGATCGTGCGCAATAGCGAAGACGTTACGAAGCAGCTGACTCGCAGCGGCCAGTACGCCGGCCGTGTGACGCTGCCCATCCCAGGAACCGCACCGCCGGGACACTACCGCATTGTCAGTCGGTTGATGCTGGAACACGGTGATAAGGTTATTCCGCTAGCCCAGGCGACGATCAATTTTGAAGTCGTGGCGGACGAATCAGCGCCGCGCTCGCGTACCGTGGGTATGAACAGCGGACGGGCGCGGGTGTTGAAGAACGGCGTGCCGTAGGCGCCCTAAACCGCTAAAGGCCTCGAAAACGGCTCCGACTTTCGTCGGGGGTCGGCCCGCTTATCCGTCACGCGAATCCACTTATCGCAGGTATGGGGAGGCATCGACGGTATCCGGGCGCCGCTCATGTATAGTTCTTAAATGAATTATCCGGAGTCATCGGTATGTCCGACCTGCATCTAATTCGCGGCAATGGACCGGCCGCCGTGAAGGCCCCCGCCCGCGACACGCACGAAGCCACCATCATTCACCTCGACGCATCAACCGTCGGCGGTGGCACCGCGGGCGGCGTTGTCCAAGGACAACAAATCGATGTCGATCTTGACACGCTCGCCCCGGGCAATCGTCTCGGTAGTTATCTATTGATGGCGAAGGTCGGCGAGGGCGGTATGGGTGCGGTGTATAAGGCGCACGATACCGTACTCAATCGCACCGTCGCTCTAAAAATTCTCTCACCGCATCTATTTCGCAATCGCGAATATCTCGAACGTTTTCGTATTGAGGCGCAGGCGCAGGCGCGCATCAACGGACCGAATATCGTCACGCTCTATTCGATGTTCGACGTGCCGAATAGCTTGGTACTGGTGCTGGAGTACATCGAGGGCCAGACGTTGGCACAGCGCCTCCATAACGAAGGTCATTTATCGGTCGCGGCCGCGGTGTGGGTGTTCGAACAAACCTTGCTCGGTGTCGATCGCGCGCATCGCATGGGCATCGTGCATCGCGATCTTAAGCCGAGCAATATTTTTATTACCCTCGGGCGCGAAGTGAAGTTGATGGACTTCGGCGTTGCCAAGATCATGAACAACGATGGCCCGACGCAGGTCGGCTCCGTGATCGGCACGCTGAAATATATTTCTCCCGAACAGATCAACGGCCAGGACGCCGATTTTCGTTCCGATATTTATAGTCTCGGCGTCACGCTATACGAGGCGGTTACCGGCTCGATTCCCTTTAATAAGAAGACCGAATACGAGTACATGAACGCGCATCTGCACGACGCACCGCCGGCGCCGACCTCACTTAATAGCGCCATCCCGAAGGAATTGGAGGCGGTGATTCTCAAGGCGATTGCGAAGGATCCGAATCAACGCTTCCAGACTGCGCGCGATTTTCGCAACGCCTTGCTCACCCTCGGCATCAAGCACGTGCGCGCGTATCGCCGTATCAAGGCGCATCAGCGCAATATGGAAGCGGCGACCATGACCAGCCTCGGCGCCGAATTGGATTTGAGCCGTACCGAAGTAAGCGAAGCGAAGCCGGCTTGGTTGCACGAGGCGATGCACAGCTACAAAGCTTGGACCGCGGTCGCGTTATCGGTGGTTTCCATTGCGGTCCTGAGCTATAGCCTGTGGGTCGGCAACGCGCCGCCGCCGGCACCGGTTCGGGTCACGTCACCGGCACCCGTAGCCGCGGCTTATGTACCACCGTTAGAGTTATTTGGACCGCCGGTACCGCCGGAGGTGCTCAGCGCCACGGCCGAACTGACGTCGCCATCACCGGCGCGTCCGGCGAAAAAGATGGCTCACAATAAATATGAGTCGCTAAAGCGCGCCTGGGGCGAGCAGTAGAGAGCACCAGTTACATAAATAAAAAACGGCGACGCAAGGTCGCCGTTTTTGTTTGAGCCTTGCATCTAGGGGTTACGTTTGTCGCGTTCCGGCATATCTTCGTTTTCGAGGTCGACGCCCTTATCGCCGGATTGATCGCCGCGATGGCGTAGTCGCTGTTCGTTGTCAACATTGTCCCGCTCTTCTTCGATGCGGTTGCGATTGCGCTCTTCGACGTCCGGCGCGCCATGCCCGGCCTGCATGCGATCGTTGCCGCCGGCCTTTGGCGTCACGACATTCTTTTGAGCGTCTTGATCCATCCGCGTATGCGAGCGCTGATTCGAGTCGATGTCACTCATAAAACCTCCTATCGAAATAAGACCGCGAGCTTACCCGCGGGACGATGGGTCAACTTCGGACTAATGTCATAAATGTACATTGACGGGTCCGGCGCTCCGCCGCGGTCGATATACGATGTGTCTAATGATTTCCATGACTCAGCCAGCATGGACCCGACGCCAAATCAAGAATCTTGGCGCCGTTCGATTTTTTGCGAACCCTTGTCCCGGTGTGTCGTTACCGACCACGTCGCCTTGCCGCCCGGATTTCGTTAAAATTCTCCGAACCATCGCGCGCATCCCCATCCCGAGGGCGCGACGCGCTAGAATCGGTCTATGACAGAACCTACCATCCGGTTGAAATCGACCTTAGTCGCGGCGTCGACGGCGCGTGGTCGGACCTTCGATGCCTATATTTCGATCCCTATATAAAGAATGGACCATGATGACTAAGCCTTCTTCGACTGCATTCAACGATAGCGTGCGCAAAACACTCACGGAGCTGGGCACGCTGCGCGTGGCGCTGTTTTTATTTACGCTATTTTTGATTTTGATCGTGCCAGCCGCCGGCACTACACCGAGCGATAACGATTGGATGGCATTACTGCGCACGACGCTCGCGCCGGTGTTTGCACCCCTGATCCTGATGTTGCTCTTACTCGACGCCCTCATGGCACGCGTATTTATGGCGGATGCCGCCGGCGGTGAGCGCCTGCGCTTCCGGCGCATACTGCGCACGGATTTGACCGTGGCGTTTTTACTGCTGTTATTTTGGCTGCCGTATTTTCTTGCGCTACGACAAAAGGTTGGCTGATGTCGCCCGAGGAAGAATTACAATTGCGTGAGCGCTTAGGCGAGTTACGCGTCGAGCATCGCGATCTCGACGAAGTGATTACGCGCTTGTCCGAGAGTCTATCGGTGAATCAGGTGCAGCTGCGCCGCCTAAAAAAACGCAAACTGCTCTTAAAGGACATGATCGCGCGTATCGAAAGCGAACTGATTCCGGATCTTTCGGCTTGAGCGGCTACTCATGCAGCGCTCCATCCAGCGGTAAGTCGAAACCGATCTCGCGCCGGTCGGCGAATGTGATGTGTCCGCGGCGTCGATCGGCGCCGCTGACACTGAAATCAAAACGATAACAACGCTCCCAATACCAACGGCGGTTCTCATTGCGACGCAGGCGCAGTCGCGCAAGCCGAACCGTTTCATCCAATAGTTGTACGTTCGCCGCCATGCAACCGCGGCGACAAGCGGCGAGCGCAGCCTCGCGTGCGCGCAATGCATCGCTCCACAGCTTGGCGCCGATCGCGACCAAGATCAGTAGCAAAAGGTTTTGGATCATGTGCTGCGTTTGGGTTCGGTGACAAACGACAAGAATGCCGCACCAATGACGAATAGCGCGACCACCGCAAGAATCGATAGGCGCGTGCTTCCGGTGCTGAGCGCGATTGCGCCCATCAACACCGGGCCAAGGATCGCAGCGAACTTGCCGAGCATGTTATAGAAACCGAAAAACTCTCCGGCCTTATCTTTGGGAATGATATGCGCAAAAAATGATCGGCTGAGCGCCTGCAAGCCGCCCTGCACTAAACCGATAATCGCCGCGATGCCATAAAATTCGGCGACATGATTCACGCGCAAAATCCAAAACGAGGCGATCAGGTAGCCGCCGATGGCAATGTAGATCGCCAATTTGGCGCCGTAACGATTCGCGATCGGTGCGAACGCGAGCGCGCCGGGAAAGCCGACGAATTGCGCCAGCAATAAGGCCAGCAATAACTGCCCCGAGTCGAATCCGAGTGCAACGCCGAAATCGACCGCCATGCGATAGACCGTACCCACCGCATCGATGTAAAACCAATACGCCAAGAGAAACATCCACACCGTGCGCAGGCGTCGGATGGCGTGGAACGTGCGACTCAGTTCACCCATGCCGGCGATGACGGCGGCGCCGAGTGCGACGCGCGCCTTTTTAGGTTCGCGCACCCACAGAAGCGTCGGTACCGAAAATAGTGCCCACCACAACGCGACGGTGATGAACGACCAACGCACGGCATCGGCCTTGCCGGCTAAGCCGAATGTCGCCGGTGACAACACCATGGCGATGTTGACGGCAAACAAAATGCCGCCGCCGAGATAACCGAGTGCGTAACCGAGCGAGGAGACGAAGTGATCCTCTTCGCGTGCACACACGTTCAGCAATAGCGCATCGTAAAAAATATACACCGCGGCAAAACCGAAATTGCTCAGGGCGAAGATCCACAACGCCGCTTGCCACGCGCCTGCCGGCACGAAGAACAATGCCGCCGTGGCGGCGATGCTCAGCGCCGTGAACACCAATAACAACGGTAATTTAAGCCGCGCATAATCGGCGATGGCGCCGAGCAGCGGGGCGATCAAGGCGAGCACCAAGGCGCTAACGGTGTGTGCGACGCCGAGATAAAAACTGCTTTCGGTCGCGGCGCTGCCGGCGGCCCAATATTCCTTGAAAAATACCGGAAAAAATCCCGCGACGACGGTGGTGCTATAAGTGGAATTGGCCCAATCGTACAGGGCCCACCCGATGACTGGCTTTCTTTTTATTATCGACATGGACGCATGATAGTGGCCCAACCGGTGCGGTGGTAGCGGCGCGTAAGTGCCGCGCGTTATCATGTCGCATGCCTTCGATTTTTACGCATGCACTGGTCGGTGCCACCATGGCTTATGTCTACCGCGCACCGGTACCGCGTCGGGAATTTATCGGTACCGCGGCGGTAATGGCGATGGTCCCGGACTTGGATGTACTCGGCGTACCCGGTATCGAATTGGCGCCGGCGTGGTTCGGCCATCGCGGTCTTACGCATTCTCTCGCGTTCGCCATCTTGCTCGGCTTCGCCGCGGTGTGGGGATATCTCGCGCCGCGTTGGCGTACGCAGCAGTACCTGCGTTTCGCGTTGTTCTTTGCTGCCGTTATCGCCTCGCATCCCTTGCTTGATATGTTGACCAATGGCGGTGCCGGCGTACGATTATGGTTGCCGTTGAGTACCGAAGGATTATTTTTCCCCTGGCGGCCCATTTTGGTATCACCGATCGGCGCGCATTTTTTCAGCATGCGCGGATTACAAACGCTCGCCAGTGAATTTCTGTGGGTATGGCTTCCAAGCCTAACAGTCGCTACAGCAATTTATTTAAGGCGACGTACGCGATCTTAACCGCTTCAGGAGGAGATGTAATGGTCGACAAGATTCGTAAATCGAACGAGGAATGGCGCAAGGAGTTAACGCCGGAGCAATATCGCATTACCCGTGAGCACGGAACCGAGCGCGCATTCACCGGTGAATACAACGTCAACAAGGCGAGCGGCGAGTATATGTGCGTCTGCTGTGGCGCACCGCTGTTCGACTCGGAACATAAATACGATTCCGGCTCCGGCTGGCCGAGTTTTTGGGCGCCGAA
>CAZCAK010000025.1:0-11523 GCA_964496605.1 uncultured Acidiferrobacteraceae bacterium
GAAATCAAACCCATCGCAATCACCGACGCCGCAACCACGCCGGTCGTCGCCGCAAGTAAGGCGCCGACAAAAATCACTGCATACGCAAGCCCACCGCGTACCGTACCGAATAATTGGCCAATGGTGTCGAGCAAGGCCTCGGCCATACCACTGCGTTCCAGGATCAATCCCATGAACGTAAAGAATGGGATCGCGAGCAAAGTCGAATTCGACAAAATACCGAATACGCGCTCGGGTAAGGCCTGCAACAAAATAAAATCGAAATAACCGGCTTGGATTCCGACCAGCGCGAATAGCAAGCCATTGGCCGCGAGCGCAAACGCCACCGGATATCCGAGCAAGAGAATAATAACCAGCGACGCAAACATCAGCGGCGCCATCAGCTCGAAGCTCATCGCCGCCCTCGCGTTAAAACGACAATACGCCGCTTCATGTATGCGGCGAGTCGATGTGCGGTGTCGACGCCGTCGGCGGATCGAGCGTGAGTGGTGCCTTGCCGGCGAGGAATGCGGCGCGCTTAATGATTTCGGAGAGTCCCTGCAGCGCAAGCAAGGCAAAACCTAAAGGAATTGTTAGACGCACCGGCCACCGCATCAGGCCGCCGGCATCGGGCGACATTTCCGCACCCTCGAGCGCGTCGATAAAGCCATGCCAAGAAAACCATGTCAGCAGCACACACACCGGCATGAGAAACAGTGCGCCACCCGCCAGATCGATCCAGGCCTGAGCGCGCGCCGACAAACGACCGTAAAAAATATCGATGCGGACATGGCCGTTGTGCTTAAGGGTATAGCCGGCCGCGATCAGAAAGATCGCCGCGAATAGGTACCACTGCAGTTCTAGCCAGGCATTAGACGAGACGCCGAAGATGTAACGCGATAAGGCATTACCGGCCGAGACCAGTGTTGTGGCCAATACCAGCCACGAAACCCAGCGACCGATATACTCGTTAATCGCATCGATGACGCGGGAGATGGCGAGTAAGCCCTGCATATATTAGTGACCGCATGGTTTCGCGCGGAAGCGCCGCGCAACGGTACCGCGCGGCGATTCTGGCCAAGCGCGCTACCAATGTAAAGCCGCTCTTGCATCGCCACCGGCCGCGGCGTGCATAATAGTGCGGTACGCATCCACCACATCACTAGGAGAACACAAATGAAGCGACGCGATTTATTGAAGGGCGCAGGTGTCGGTTTGGTAGCTGGCGCCGCGACGGCTTCGAGCTGGTTTCGCTCGGCGCGCGCCGCCGATCTGCCGACGATTCACTGGCGCCTCGCCTCGAGCTTTCCGAAAAGTCTCGATACGATTTACGGCGCCGCCGACGTCTTGGCCGAACGCCTAAACAAAATCTCCGAAGGCAAATTCCAAATTCGCGTTCACGCCGCCGGCGAGATCGTACCCGGCTTACAAGTACTCGACGCGGTGCAAAACGGCACGGTCGAATGCGGCCATACCGGGAGCTATTACTACGTCGGCAAGAACAAGGCATTCGCGTTCGATTGCGCCGTGCCGTTTGGTCTTACCGCACGTATGCAAAATGCGTGGATGTACGCCGGCGGCGGTTTAAAGCTGATGCGCGACTTCTTTAAGGAGTACAACGTCGTCAACTTTCCCGGCGGCAACACCGGCACGCAGATGGGCGGCTGGTTCCGTAAGGAAATTAAATCTGCCGCCGACCTCAAGGGCATTAAAATGCGCATCCCCGGCATTGGCGGCGAAATCATGGCGCGCCTCGGCGTCGTGCCGCAGACGCTTGCCGGCGGCGACATTTATCCGGCGCTTGAACGCGGCGCGATCGACGCGACTGAATGGGTCGGACCGTACGACGACGAGAAGCTTGGCTTTTACAAAGTCGCGAAGCATTACTACTACCCAGGCTGGTGGGAAGGCGGTCCGCAGATGACGTTCTACGTTAACGTCAAGAAATGGGAGACACTGCCGCCGGCGTACCAAGCCGCATTCGAGGCTGCCGCGGCGGAAGCCAACGTCCGCATGGTGGCGGAATACGATACCAAGAATCCGCTCGCACTGATGCGCCTGGTGAAAGAAGGCGTGAAGTTACATCCGTTCCCACAAGACATGATGGTCGCGGCACGCAAAGCCGCGTTCGAGCTCTACGAGGAAGAGGCGGCGAAAAATCCGGCGTTCAAAAAAATCTATGTCGAATGGAAAAAATTCCGCGACAATAGCATCGAGTGGTTCAAGGTGGCGGAAGCTTCTTACGCGAACTTCCTCTACTCCGGCAAATAGGCGTCGCGCGCTTAGCTCGCGTCTATCGGTTGCGCGCGCGGCCGATAGACGCCGCTGCGAATGCGCTCGCTAGCCGTCGTCTTCTCTGATAGCGAGTCGCGGACATGGCCAAGTTCTACGATACACTCGATCCCACGCTGCAGGATTTTATCCGCCGACAACACTTGTTCTTTACCGCAAGCGCGACGGAGGCAGGACGCATCAACGTTTCGCCCAAGGGCGGCGACACCTTGCGCATTCTTGATGAGCGGACCGTCGCCTACATCGATCTCACCGGCAGCGGCAACGAAACCGCGGCACATATTCACGCAAGCGGCCGACTGACGCTCATGTTCTGCAGCTTTGAGGACAAGCCGCTGATCCTGCGTCTCTACGGTCGCGGCGAAGTGATTTCGCGACGACACACGCAGTGGTTATCATTGCTGTCGCTATTCCCGACACTACCCGGCGTGCGCCAAATCGTGCGGCTGCATATTGAATCGGCGCAGACCTCCTGCGGTTATGCGGTCCCGTTATATGAGTATCTCGGCGAACGCGATACCTATCCACGCTGTGCGGAGAAGAAAGGCGCGGCGGGTTTACGCGAATATCAACAGCAGAAAAATCGTACCAGCATCGACGGACTCGACACCGGTCTTGTCACCGACAGCGATCCCAGCGAGCGCTGATCGCTTGAAATCGCTCTAGCGCTGACTTAGGCTAGCGCCGAATTTAATAACAGCAATCATCATGACTATTTAAGGAGCGCCCCATGAAAAACCCACTGGATTCCATTGTCGGAACGATTATCTCCGGCTTGGTGCTGACCATCGTGCTGTTTATTTTTGCACGCCATTTTTTAATCGCCGGTTAATCCCACTTTCGGAGGCATCATGGAATTCCAATTAACGATCGACCGCTGGCTTCATATTCTCGCCGGCATTACCTGGATCGGGTTGCTCTACTACTTCAACTTCGTACAAGCCCCGGGCTTAGCCAAGGCCAAGGCCGACGGCACCGCCGCCGGCATTACGACCCATATCGCCCCGCGGGCGCTGGCATGGTTCCGTTACGGCGCACTCGTGACCTGGCTGACCGGCGCGTTTTACCTGTTCCGTGCCGGTCACTTAAGCTTCGCCGACGCCTTCACCCTGCATGGTAGCAGCGCCATCATCGGCATCGGCGCCTGGCTCGGCACCATCATGTTCTTCAATGTTTGGGTGCTCATCTGGCCAAATCAGAAAAAGGTGCTCGGTATTGTTAAAGTCGACGACGCGACCAAGGCGAAAGCGGCGCGCGTCGCCTTCCTGGCCTCGCGTACCAACACCATGCTATCGATTCCGATGGTGTTCTTTATGGTGGCCGGTCCGCATAATCCGACCTTAACGTTCTAATGACTTCACAGCGGTGACCTAGGCCCGGCGGCGACCCCGCCGGGCCGTTTCATTTTTGCCACGCGGGGCTTGCGTTATCGCGCTAGACCGTTAGAATTTTTCGACGTTGGCGCCCTAGCCCGGGCGCCTTTTGTTTTTTGGCCGTCTATTTTGCCGGCCCAACCAGGAGCGGATGTCGGCGCCATGAACGATCAGCATCTTATGCCCGTATTCGGACGCCTGCCGGTCGCCTTCGTGCGCGGTGCAGGCGTTTATTTATGGGATAGCGCCGGCAAACAATATCTCGACGCCCTCGCCGGTGTTGCCGTCTGCGGTCTCGGTCACTGCCATCCCGCGGTAACGCGCGCGATCCAGGAGCAGGCCGCGACCCTAATTCACACCTCGAACTGGTATCAAATTCCACTACAAGCACAGCTCGCCGCGCGGCTGTGCGCGTTGGCGGACATGGACAATGTATTCTTTTCCAACTCCGGCGCCGAGGCCAACGAAGCGGCGATCAAGCTCGCCCGACTCTACGCACACCAACAAAAGATTTTAAATCCCGCGATCATCGTCACCGACGGCAGCTTCCATGGGCGCACGCTCGCGACCTTGGCCGCCACCGGCAATCGCAAGGTGCAAGCCGGATTCGAACCGCTGGTGCAAGGCTTCAATCGCGTGCCGTACAACGATCTCGAGGCGGTACGCCAAGTCGGCAATAACAACGCCAACGTCGTCGCAGTATTGGTCGAACCGATTCAAGGCGAAGGCGGCGTCGTCATTCCCGACGCGGATTACCTCGCCGGTTTGCGTCAGATTTGCGATGAGCGCGGCTGGCTATTGATGTTGGATGAAATTCAAACCGGCATGGGGCGCACCGGTAAATGGTTCGCGTTTCAGCACAGCACCGTTCAACCGGATGTCATGACCCTCGCAAAGGGGCTCGGCAACGGTGTGCCGATCGGCGCATGTCTCGCGCGTGGCCGCGCCGCGGCAGTGTTTCAGCTCGGTTCACACGGATCGACCTATAGCGGCGGTCCGTTGGTATGTAGTGCCGCATTGGCCGTCGTCGACACAATCGAACGCGAACAACTTGGCAAACGCGCGGCACAACTCGGCGCGCGCATGCTGACCGGCTTTCGCCAAGAGTTGGCGCAGACGGCCGGCGTTAAGGCGATTCGCGGCTTGGGGCTAATGCTTGCAATCGAACTCGATCGGCCCTGCAAGGAATTAATGCAGGCCGCGCTCGCGCGCGGTTTGTTGATCAACGTGACCATCGATAAGGTTATACGCCTGTTACCACCGTTGATTTTGAACGACGAAGAAGCTGACCGTATCGTCGCCGAGGTCACGGATCTGGTACGTACTTTCTTAAGCCGCTGATCGCGATGACGCCGCGTCACTTTCTCACACTGTTCGATTTGACGCCGGCGGAATTGGCGCACGTGTTATTGCGCGCGCGCGAACTAAAGCACCTGCATCGCAACGGTCAGACCTATGCGCCGCTGGCGCACAAGGCGCTGGCGATGATTTTCGACAAATCTTCCACGCGCACGCGCGTATCGTTCGAGGCCGGCATGACGCAGCTCGGCGGCAATGCCATGTTTCTGTCGCCGAACGATACCCAGCTGGGACGCGGCGAACCGATCGAAGATACCGCACGCGTGATCTCGCGCATGGTCGATGTGGTCGTGATTCGCACCTTCGAACACAGCAAAGTCGAAACATTCGCGCGTCACTCGCAAGTGCCGGTAATCAACGCGCTGACTGATCTGTACCATCCCTGTCAGTTGCTCGCCGATATTCAAACCTGGATCGAAACTGCGGGCGACATTCGTGGAAAGACTGCGGCGTGGATCGGCGACGGTAATAATATGTGTCACTCGTGGATGCAGGCGGCACGTCAATTCGATTTCAAACTCAATATCGCCACGCCAAAGGGTTACGGGCCGAACGCCGATATCGCCCGCACCTGCGCGGCGCACATCAATATCGTCAACGATCCGAAAGCGGCCGCGCGCGGTGCCGATTTAATCGTAACCGACACCTGGGCGAGCATGGGGCAGGAACAAGAAAAGGAGCTGCGCAATAAGGCCTTCGCCGGCTTCATTGTCGACGAGCCGTTAATGCGATTGGCGCAACGCGACGCGATCTTTATGCACTGCCTACCGGCCTATCGCGGCGCGGAAGTTGCCGCCGCCGTGATCGACGGCAAACAAAGCGTCGTGTGGGATGAAGCCGAGAACCGGCTACACGCACAAAAGGCCTTGCTGGAATTTTTGCTGCTCGGACAGTAGCGCCCTATCGTTTCTACCCTATCGTTTCTATTAGTGCAGCGCCGGTTGATGCGCATCTTTATTCGCGCGTAGATGAATGCGCCGCATCCAGATGTCGTCGCCCTGCGCCAAGCTTTCGGCCTGCTCGTATTCGCGCCGGGCGCGTCCACAGGTAGTACGGCGTTCGACGTAAGAGACGCGCTTCGGGGTCGCGGCGGCGGTGCAACCGAAACTCTCCTGCAAGGCCCGCGCGAGATAAAAATGGTAGCGCGGTTCATGCGGCTGCGCCGCCACCGCCGCCTCAAGCAAGCTCAGGCCCGGTCCGTCGATCTCGCGCCGCGCGTTCAGAATCGTCGTCAATAGCCCGAGCTCGGCGCCGACCGCGACATCGTTCGGCTGCATGCGATGTAGCCGTTGCAGTACGGCGCGGGCACGTTCCGGCTGTCCGCCGACTTTCAATAGCATCGCCTCGTCCCATAGCAGTGCCGGGTCATTGCCGAGCTCTGGCGCCGCTCGATAAAGCTCTTGCAGCCGCGCCAGCGTCGCGTCGATCTCCGCGGGCGGTACCAGCTCGATACGATAATATTCTGCCTGCAAGGCCGGATCGACCGGCGCGCCGGGGCCGAAGCCGCGCAGCGTGAGATTTGCGACTTGGGTACCGATGATACGTCGGCGCGTCTCGATATTTTGCGGATCGAGCCGTAACGCCGCCTCATATTCCTTTAGTGCGCGCTCATACCACAGTTCCGCACGGTAGCCGTCTCCAGTGGCGAGATGTTGCGCGATCTGGCCGGGCAAGGCGCGGGTATGCAGCACATGCATCACCACCAAAATAATGGTCGCGATGAGTGCCAAGGCGATGACGCTGTACAGCGGCAATAGCCAGCGCGGTTTTACGATACGGGTTGCTAAACGGGTTACCGCCATGGAGGTCTTATCCGAAAGGGGTGTGCACTAATATTAGCAGCTGAAATTATGCCGAAAGGGCATAAAAACACTGTTTTAACCCCGCGGTGTCGCGGCGACGATAGGCATTTTTTCGCTAGTCGGGTAACATGCGGCGCACCGTGGGGGGCGGTCCGGCGAGGATAGGCCGATCGATACGCGTGGAACGAGTACGACCACCTTGCCGCTTCTGCCTTTACTCTTTTAGGAGTCAACATGACACAGTCCTTCGGCCGCTCTCTCGCCATTATCGTGTTAGCGCTTGGCACCGCGATCAGCGGTTGCCAGAAAAAGAACAACACCGCGGCAGGTGAACTCAAAGATGCCAATTTGCGTATCGTTTGGACCAACGATATGCACGGCTATCTCAGCCCGAACTATCATCGCGAGGAAGGCGACGACGCCTACGTCGACCGCGCCAAGGCCGAAGGCAAACTAGGTGGCATGGCCAATGTCGCCACCATCATCAATCAAGAACGCACCAAGATGCCTAATAAGACCTTGGTGCTCGACGCCGGCGATACCTGGCACGGTACGATTGTACCCTTGCGTCTCAACGGCAAGCCGGTGGTCGACGTCATGAACGCTATGGGTTACGACGCCATGGTGCTGGGCAATGTCGAATACATCTACGGCAAAGACATCCTCACCGGGCTGATCAAACAAGCAAAATTTCCGATTCTCGCAGCGAATATCTACGACCTCGATTTCGGCGAGCGCATCAAAGTTAACAATCTGTATCCGTACGTTGTTAAACAGGTCAACGGACTCAAGGTCGGCATCATCGGCATGACCTACCAATGGGCGACCAAGACGGTCGCGCCTTCGGCGGTCGAAGGTTGGTCGTTCGGTTTACGCGAACAGGAAGTCCAGGCCGATATCGATCATCTGCGTAACGATGAAAAAGTCGATCTCGTGATCATGCTATCGCATATGGGTTGGGCCGCCGACGCCAAATACGCCACGATCGTGCACGGTATCGACCTCATTGTCGGCGCGCACACGCACGACATCCTGTACAAGCCGACCCTGGTTTATAACGACACGAGCAAGCGCGATACGCTGATCGTACAAGCCGGCTCGCAAGGCAAGATGGTCGGCGAGATGGATCTTAAGGTTCAAGACAAGAAGATCGTCGCGTTTGAGCAAACCCTATTCCCGGTGCGCGCCAAAGACGTACAACCGGATGCGAAAATCGCCAAGATGATCGAAGATGTACGCGCACCGTATAAGGCCGAACTCGAACGTGTCATCGGCCGCACTGACACCTTAATGTATCGCCTCGCGAATTGGCAAAACACCGCCGATAACCTCATCACCGACGCAATCCATGAGCGTTCCAAAACCGAGGCCGCATTTTCCGCATCGTGGCGTTTTGGTGCCTCGGTGGTGCCGGGCCCGATTACGGTGGAGGACATCTATAACCTGATCCCATCCGAGGCGCCGGTAATCTTGATGAAGGTTAAGGGCGAGGATTTGAAGGACATTTTAGAAGAAGCCATCGACAACGTGCAGGCGCAAGATGCGTTCGAGCAAGTCGGCGGCGATATGCTGCGCTACTCCGGTCTCGAGCTCGTGGTCGATCTCAAGAAGCCCATGGGTGAACGGGTGCGCTCGCTCAAGATCAATGGCAAACCGTACGATCCGAACAAGATGTACAACATCTCCGGTCTCAATGCCGCGGTAAATAACGATCAGCGCGTGGTCGATCGCGTGATCACGAATAAGATTGGACCGCAGGAAGTCATTGCCTATATCGAAGAGAAAAAGGTGATTGCGCCTAAGCTGGATAATCGCATTACCGATCCCGCGGGCCATATTCTCGCCGACAACGTCGATATTCAAGAATACTGGACCAACAGCGGCCGCAACCAGGTCGATCTCAACGTCGATAAGGTGTTTCGTTGGGGCGGTACCGCCGGCAAGGACGGCAAATTCACTGCGGAGCGGCGCAAGTAGTCGCGGTTCGTTACACCGGCATTTTCGGCTGTGGGTTAGTGGCGCTGTGCCTATTAGCGGCAGCGCCACTTGCCTTTGCCCACCCGTTCGACCCGTTCGCCGAAGATAAGCAGCAGGCGCTAAACCTCATTCTCGCGCACATGCGCGACGGCGAGACCGACGAGGCCTTGCTGCAAGCAGACGACGCGATTCGCAAGTTTCCCAAACACGGGCCGTTTTATACCTTAAAGGCACAAATCCTCTTGCGCGCCAGCCGCAGCGCCGATGCCTTGGAGGCCGTGAACCGCGCCATCGTCTTGGCACCAAAATATGCCTTGTCGTACTGGGTGCGTGGTCTCGTTCACCAACAACAAGGTGCCGCGGCAGCGGCGCTGTCAGATTTCGACCGCGCCATCACCCTCGACGACGATAGCCCGGCGGTGCGCATTCAGGCTACCGGCAGCCGCGGCATGATCCTGGTCGATTTAAAGCGTTACCGCGAGGCGATCGCCGATCTCGATCGCGCCATCGAGGCGCGCCCCAGCGCCTTCGCCGAACGCACCTTTCGCGCGCGGGCCTATCTCGCCCTGGGCAATCCGACCGGGGCACAAATCGATATCGATACCCTGCAGCAATGGAGCCCGCACGATGCCACCGTCCTGCGATTACGCGGTGAGCTCGAATTGCAGCAACAACGCCCAGCGGCGGCTATGACGGCGCTAACCGCGGCCTTGGCGGTGAACCCGAAGGACGCACACGCCTACGCCTTGCGCGCCGCGGCCCATCGCCAGCTTGGCCATACGCGTCAACAGCGGGACGATTTGCGCGCGGCCTGTAAATGGGGCGAAATGGCAGCATGTCATCCCGCACCATGAACGTCGACACTCCCGCCTCCGAACGCAAGAAGGTGCGCGTCGGTATCGCCGCTGTCGGCGTCATTATCTTGACCGCGGCGCTATTAGTCGTCTTTTCGGCCAGCGCCCGCCGCTTCGTGACCATGGGTGTCGAGCACATCCTGACCGGTTACGATCATCTCGCCTTCTTGGTCATGCTCATGGTCGCCACCAAGCGCCTCGGCGACTTGGTATGGATTGTCAGCAGCTTTACCGTGGCGCACAGCTTAACGCTGACCGCCGCAAGCCTCGGCTGGATCGTACCGAATCCAAGTCTGGTCGAACCGCTGATCGCGCTCACCATTCTCTATGTGGCAGTCGAAAATTGGTTTACCGCCGAACCGAAGGCACGGATCGCCCTCACCTTCGGCTTCGGTTTAATTCATGGTTTGGGATTCGCCAGCGCCTTGAGCGAAGGCCCGCTGACGCACAGTGAGGAACTCACGGCTTTACTCGGCTTTAATCTCGGGGTTGAACTCGGTCAATTGCTGTTTCTGAGCGTCAGCTATCCGGTGTGGCGCCTACTCGCCAACCGCCGCCCGATCGCCGCACGGCGGACGTTCGCGGCGGTCGTGTTCGGCCTGTGCCTCTTTTGGTTATGGCAACGCCTGCGTGCACTGTAGCGCCCGCGCCGCAGTGCGTTTGTCGCGCTTCTTTTCTAATGCTTCTTTTTACGTGACGGCCGTTTCTTCACCTTCGCCGACGGCTTCTTGATCGACAATACATATTTTTTGAAAAATGCCTCAGTGTCATCCCACATCGCCTCGGCGGTCTGCGGGTTATAGACCTCGCCATCGACGCTCGGAGCCGCCACCTTGGGGTAATACTTCACCACTATCGGCCGTTTGTTTTTCTTCATTTGCCCTTCGAAGTTATGCACCTGCGTGCGCAGGGCATCGTCCGGATCGCGCGCGTAGGCAGCCATTACCGGTGTACGCAATTGATCGATTTGTTTCGCATCACTTAATAAATTGCCGTCGTACACCACGCTCGCGGCAATGGCGGTCGGTATCGCGAGACTCGCTTGCAACGCCTGGGTACCACCGAATTCCCGGCCCATAGCGACGAGATCGCGTCCGGGTGCCTTCAGTAGCGCCACCACCGCGCGATATTTGCTATTGGCATTACCTTGATCGACGGCGGCCATATAAGCGCCGGCTTCTTCACGTGTCTGCGCGTGCTTGCCATCGTATAGGTCGACCGCAATCACGCGATAACCGTTACGCCCGAGCCAATCGGCCCAGCTCACGACGTTGTCGTTTAAGCCCCACGAGCCCGGTATCAGCAAAATGCCGATGCGCGCACCGCGCGGACCCACACGATAGGCGTTAAACGATTTGCCGTCGTCGGTCTTGAGCGTGAGCTGTTCGCCATCGCGATCGGCGGCAAACGCGGCACCGGCGAGCGCCAGCCATAAGAAGCACAGCGCGCCTGTTATTTTGCGCATCGAACCATATCTCCTTTTCTTTTAGCCAGCTATTCTATAATAAAACCGAGTCAATAAATTCGAGTCCCGACACGCGCCGGCCGATATCGCAGCGCGCCCCCGGTGGTACCTTCGCGGAGAGTATGGTGGAAAAACAATTGCTGCGCCTGCTGATTGTCGACGAGTCGCCCGACGACGCCGAACTTATCAGCGACTCGCTACGCAAGTCCGGTCTTATGCTCAAGACCCAGCGCGTACAAGACGCGCATGGCATGCAAGCCGAATTATCCAAGGGCGGTTGGGACGCGGTCGTCGTGGAAAATACCTTTGCCCATTTCAATGCCCTCACCGCGCTCGATATTTACAAGCGCGCGCGCGTTGATATCCCGTTTATTGTCATGACGCGACGTATTACCGATGCCGATACGGTCAAACTCATGCAG
>CAZCAK010000026.1:0-11483 GCA_964496605.1 uncultured Acidiferrobacteraceae bacterium
CCCACCGTAAACTGGATCGCTAAAAAATCCCTCGATCGTCATCGCCAGCAACGAAGCAAAAAAGGTCTTGCTGGGTATGCCATCGAGATCCTTATTGCCCTTTTGCAATCCTTCGAGGTAGGCGTCTTGGTCCGCAGCGCTAAGCTGTACAAACGATTTTCCGGTTGATTTCTTAATGTCGGTTTCGATTGCGCGGATGGCGTTACGAAATAGTTCCGCCGGCGCATAGGGCAATTGATAGCCTTGGCTCGGTGTACCTGCTTGCCACGGGCCAGCGCGATAGAGACGTTCGCCCGCTCCCCAAGCGCCGGCGAGTTGTAGATCGATAAATTGCGGTACACCCGCTTCGATGGCGCCCGGCCCTGTGTCGTCCTCTGGAATCAACCGCGCAACGGCGGCCTCAATAAAACTCGCCTCCACTGAATTCACGAACCGATATTGTACGGCGGCGGGTGATGACGCCGCCGGGGTCAGGTTTGGTTTTGCGGCCGCTGCGACCGCGGCGGCTGCTGCAGTGGATTGCAAGAAGCGACGGCGCGAAATCTTCTTCATATTCTCTCCAAAACATCGAAGGGCGCGGGTCTTGCTCTCAACGCCGAAACAACGGCGTTAGGTGACGGATGCTAAGGTGTTCAGCCGCGGCTTGGCATCCTGCCTTAGTTAGGTCTCTTTCAAAAATTAGCAATCCGGCACAGGTCGGCGACGTTCGGATCGAACACTAACGTGGGGAGAAGATGAAAAATAACAGGCCGCCGATCAATAGCCATTTGACGAGATAGTAAAATTTACGATTCCACTCTTTAATGCGCTTGCCGACGATACGAACATGATAGAGCAGCCAGAACAGATAATTCAGCGCACCGATGCGTTCCCCGGGCAGATTCTGCGTTTCGCTGGCGCGAATAACGACACCTTTAAACCCGCGATTGACCATGCGCATAAACCGGTTGCGCAGCGGGCGCTCGATATCACAAAACAAAATCAGCCGCGTTTGGTCGGTTTTGTTTTCCGCAAAGTGAATGAAGGTTTCATCGAACATGACCGCTTCGCCATCGCGCCAACAATAGCTGCCGCCATCGACGACAATACGACACAGCTCAGAATTCGGTGTCACGAGACCTAGGTGATAACGTAAAGAGCCGGCGAACGGATCGCGATGCGCCGCTAATCGCGCCCCCGGCGGTAATAAGGCAAACATCGCGGCGTTGATAGACGGAATCGATTGCATCAGCTTTACCGTTTCTGGGCATAACTGCGCCGCTGACGGTAGCGGGGTGCCGTACCATTTTAAGTAGAATCGTTCCAACCGGTTCGAAAAAACGAATTGAACCCGAGATCGTTATAAGTGGCGGCGGCGCGGATAGCCTGCATCGAAAAGGCGTAAGGCCTCATCGCGAATGCTTTTCCAATTCGCCTGCAATGGTGCAAGCTCGGGAAAATCTTTGATGTCGATATACGGTTGGTTCGGGACGCGCGAGAACCAGTACATTAATACGTTGTACGGGGCCATGAAGGTCGAATGATCGGTGAGCTGGCGAAAAAATCCATGACGCACCCGGCCACGAAAGTGCACGTAAATCGCCGACAAAATAAAGGTGTATAAAACTAAAAACCGCGGGGCAATTAATGTCTTGAGCACGATTCAATCCCCTTCCCTATCACGTGGAGATGCCCGACAAAAATTGTACGGGCGAGACGGCTCTAGAAACAAGCCGCCTGAATCGTTCTACGTCAATGCAAGGGATTTAAAAATCGACGCGCCAGCCGACCATAAAGAAGGTGCTACCAGTCGTTTCATCGATATCGCTGCCGGTCGTATGGGTACGTTCGTAGCCCCACTCGGTTTCGAAGGTCAGGCCGCGTGCGGTGCGATAATCCACTTTCAGTGACGGCATGACGCGGTTGAGCTGAGTACCAATGGTGTTATCTTGACGATATAGGCGGACGCCGAGTTCGACGCGCCATTTTTTTCTTAACGGCATCCGAGTGACCATGGCGAGGCCGGTGCCTTGAAAATCGCGGGCATCGGTGTAGCTCGCGGACAATACATCAACATCGTCTCGAAATAAGACGTTGTTGGCGATGAGCTGTGTATCGTAAGTGAAGATATTCCCGGTCCCCTGTTGGACCGGGGTGTCGCCGATCTTGGTGTAAGTGACATTACCACCGAGTTGTAGATGGGTGCTGAGCGTATGTGTAGCACCCACCACGGCAGTGCTCGCGTTTGCGGTTTGTGCGCGCGCTTGCTCCTTCATTTCCTGTTCGCTTAAGCTTGCGCTCAGGTCTTTAATTGATGACGCGGTGTTAGAGATCAGCGCATTGCTCAGTTGTAACGAGGGAGTTTTACGATAGTCCAACAGCAAGTTGAGATTAGTTGCCGGTGTTGCCTGCCAATTGCCTTGCAACATCGCGATATTGAGCGCGTTAAAATAAACGTCGTAGTCTAATAGGCTGAAGGCGGTGTGCGTAGGGTCGAAATAGCGCAATTCGCTACCGACGGCGCGACGGTCCACAAATCCATCGACGTTTTGTTGAATGGCGTAAATGTTTCCGCTCCAGCGATCGAGGAACGGCCCAAGACCCAAACCGGCGCCGGCAAATAGACGCTGCGAATCTGGCGCGATTCGATCGACCGGCTTGCCGACCACGAAATCCGCGCGCCATAGCGGCAAGAAATTGCCGCCCAGCAGTGCGCCGTCGAAGCGTCCCAGCACGCCGAGTGAATTGCCACTTTGCCGCCCGAGACGGGCCAGTGCAGTGTGACCACGGTCGGCCAGTTCAAGATATGCCGAGCTGACGCGGTTGCCACTTTTATCGTGATTCAAAAAATCGGTATAGACGTCACCGTTAAACACGGCGCGATTATCGTAACGCTCATTGCGTAAGCGCGTAACCAGATCAGCGTGCGTAACCAACAAAGACTGATCGGTCTGGGTGAAGGTCGCCTGTGAGGGATTCACGCCGCCGATCGAGGTCGTGGAGTCGATCTTAGTCGCGCCGTGATAATAATTTTGTGCAATCGTGCCGTACGTTTGGTAGTCGCTGGGCAGCACGCGATTTTTTGCCGCGGTCAGCTTCGTCGCCGCACCCGGCTCCAAAATGGCTAGGCGTTGTTGCACGCGTTCCGCGCCTTCGCCATCGGGATATTGTTTTAAGTACAGCCGATATTCCACTTTCGCAAGATCGATTTGCTTATTCCGCTCCAAGGCAAGGCCAAGCAATTCGTGTGCGTCGGCGCTATACGCATTGGGCGGAAGCGCCAGGACCTCGGTGAAGATATCGATTGCCTTGGCGTTTTCGCCTTGCGCCAATGCAGTGCGACCGGCGTTGAACAATTTCTCCGCGGATTTATCGCTTGCCGTTAGCGCCTTCGGTACCGTTTTTACCGGTGGTTTAGTCGGTGATTTTGTTGCCGGTGCCTCTGCAACCGGCGGTGGCAAACTCGGCGCTGGTACCGGTACCTTCGGCGGCGCTGGCGGCGCAATGGGTAGTGGCGAGGAGGCAGCACCGGGAGTCGCCGGTGCTAATGCAAATTTCTTCGATTCATCGCGTTCACTTGCATTGGTTAGCGATACCGAGGCGTTCGGGAATTGCGGCTTTAATTTATTTTTTACCGCCGTTGCATCTTCCGGTGTATCAAAGAAGCCGAGGCGCAAACGATAGCGCGTGCCACGTTCATCGGAATATGGAATCAAATACACGCGGTTCGCCGGCAGGTCATCGGGAAGACTCGGCGCTCGCGCAATCGCTTTATCAAGCGTGGCGAGATTGATAACGAAGGTGCTGCCGCTTTTGTCGCGATGCTCCGCGGGTAGCGGGACATTAATAATGATGCTGCGTTGGTCGCGGCCGGTGCGTACGGTGTAATCGGTTTTGCGATCGAAGCGTACGATAAGGCGCGGCCCATCGCCGCCACTGTCACCGCCTTCGTAGGTCACGTCGCGCAACGGCAGGCCATCAAGCTTGGCAGGGCGAAACGTGCGCCGCTCATTGGCACTATCGGTACCGATGTTAGCGTTCGGCCCGACGGGCACTATCCGTAGATTAATTTGCAAAGTATCGCCGGACTTAACTGGGAAGTGGCGCACATACTGAATCGGCGTACTGAATCGCGCCTGAATTACGGCGTTACCACCCTCGCCTGTCACCTCGACGTTATCGAGCACCTGCGCCGAGGCGACGGATATACCGATGAGCAGGCCGGCAATAAGACCGGCAATTTTTTTGACAGACACTGCTACTCCCTCGGCGACGTGGTCGTCGGTGTTCTATGGATAGTGTTCATGATCAGGGATGCATGATCGCCTTGCCGTCAGTTCGATACTGGTTAAGGCGTATACGCTGGGCTCCAAGCACGTGTATTAAGATGGCAGGTACTGCATGGCGAACCACCTGTCGCAATGTGACCGCTAGGTTGTCCCGTCGCATAGACGCCGTTGTGACATATGGCACACGGAGTAGAAGTCACTAAGGAATGAGTAAATGTTGACGGTGTCCACACCGTGGTCCGGTGGCAGTTATCGCAAGATAGTGCGGTGGGAATATGGTTATTGGGTTTGCCAGTCGACATTACGCCGTTATGGCACGAGGCGCAGGTACCCGGCGCCACGGTGCTATGACTAAAGACTGCGCCGGACCAAATTCGGGTGGAATGACAGCTGTCGCACGATGTGGTGGTCGGTATATGCGTCGCCGGTTTGCCGCTAACAAAGACATTGTTATGGCACGTCGCACAGGCCCCAGGAATGGCTTCGCTATGGCGATAACGCCCATTGTGCCAAGTTGCGTCGCTATGGCAGTCGCTGCAAGCGGCCGTGGTCGGAATATGATTTACTGGTTTAAAGGTCATTGCGATACCACTTCCCCGCACGTGACAGCTGGCGCACTGGCGCGGCGTGCCTTTAAAGATGCCGCGGGAATGACAGGTCTCGCAAGTCACACGCCGATGCGCGCCGTTCAACGGGAATCCAGTCGTTAAGTGTTCGAAATCGGCGCCGCGTCCGCTGGCGTTAACGGCCAAGGCTTGCAGCGGCAGGAGCGCAATCGCAAGCGAGGCCGTTAAAAATATCAAGACCGCCACGCGATCAAAATCAAATCGCCTTAATATGGTCGGGGCGCATGACGCGATCATGGTTGTCTCCGCATCCGCTGAAATCCGGGACGCAAATCTTTAAATGAGCTGGCCTGATGACATTGTTCGCAAAAGCGACCGAAGGCGCCGTCGTGCACGTCTTCCGCGGCATGGCAGGTTACACAGGCACCGGACAGACTCGGAATCTTATCGCCGGCCTTTTTGTGACATGCGAGACAATCCAGCCGTTCGTGTGCGCCATCCAAGACAAACTTGGTGCGTTTATTGTGGTCGAAATTCCACTGTTTCCAGCTCTGTGCGTTGTGGCACTGCGCGCATGCGAGGCCGAGACGGCGTTTGTGTTTGTCGTCTTTACGATGGCATTCGACACATTGCATGGGCGCGTCTTTGAACGTCTGCTTCTTATGACACTCCTCGCAACGTACGGTACGGTGTTTGCCGAGCAGCGGGAATCGCGTTAGGCCGTGATCGAATTGTGCGCGCTTCCACGAGCGCTCGTTATGACATTCCTCGCAACGCTGGCCTTCCTGACCCTTATGAACATCGTCTTTGCGGTGGCAGGAAATGCATTGTGTCGATAACTTCTGCTTGTAAAGAATGCCGGTGTGGCACGCCGTACACTTGGTCGTGGCATGTTTACCAAGTAAGGCATAGTGCGTATCGCGGTCATGATCGAAAGTCACTTCGTCCCACGCCGCGGCGATATGGCAGGTATCGCACTTGCGTCCGAAGCGGCCTTTATGCCCTTTCTTATCGTCATCGCGTTTATGGCAAGCGTAGCATTCGCGCGGCGTATTTTTATAACGTTGATTGGCGTGACAGCCATCGCAGGACGCGGTGATGTGTTTGCCTTCCAGCTCGTAACCGGTTTTGCTGTGGTCGAAGCGGATCTTTTTCCAATCGGCTTCTTCGTGACACTTTTCGCACTGAGTGCCGAGCCCGCCCTTGTGCTTATCGTCCTTACGATGGCAGTCGATACACTCATGCGGCGCCTCGCGAAACTTCTTGTTCGCGAGATGGCAGTCGGCGCATTTTATTTTCGGGCTCGCGTGTCTGCCCTTCAGCGGAAATTCGGTTAAGGCGTGATCGAAGGTCTTGGTATCGAGGCGGATGATCTTGGCGTCGCGTCCTTTGTGTTCGGTATGGCAGCGATTGCACGAGGTGTCTTTGAGGTGGCCGTGATAGCCGCGTTTCTTAGCAATATCCTGCGCGATATCGTCGTGGTCGTGACAGGCAACGCAACGCTGCTGTTGTCCTTCCTTGGTGAACGGCACGTGGCAATTGGAGCAATCCTTTTCCAATTGGCGATGGCCTTTGATCACCTCGCCCGGCATGACCATGCTGTCAAACGGGCCTAAGGCCGCCGATGCCGCGGTCGTTACGATCAATAACGCGAAGCCCAACAACAGTTGTCGCATTACGCAGCCTAGTACATATGCACGGCGATAACATGAATGATACCGGTAATCACTAGTAGAAATACCAAAGGCACATGCAGCACGTGCCATAGCGAAAACAGGCGCTCATAAATCGTAAACTGCGCCTCGGATTGCACGGCGTTCAAAAATGCGCCGATGATCATCCGACCCTGCCGCTGCGCGCGATGCAGCCGCGCGCTGTCCCAGCTGCGCTTCTTCGCCTCCGGAAGCAGTGCACGATTAAACACCGCCATCGTGCGTAATTGCACCCAGGCTTTGCGTATCGGTAAAAAAAAGAATTGCATCGCGGCAGCGAACGGCGTGTGCGGCGCCAAGGTTTTTTCCTCGAATTCCAAAAGCATCGCCTCGGCGTCGCGCGCAAAGTGCAGGCGCGAACGCATCTCTTGCGTATTAATGCCCAATAGCTGTTTCAATTCAGCGCGCGAACCGCGACGGCCGTACAGCCCGTGGTGAATCTTCACATAAACAAACCGACCCATTAACCCGCTGATGAAGACCGCCAGCATGCAATAAAACGCGATGGCGGCATTGGTTGAGCCGAGATGCAGTTTCGAATGAAAAATAATCAAGATCGGGCCGAATACCCCGAGAAACATATGGCCGCGGAACCAATATTTAAGCGGGAATAATCGGTGCAATATGCGGATACGTTTGCGCATTGGATACAGTAACAAGGTCAGCATGGAAATGCCGCCGACAACGCCAAGGTAGTAACCGCCCATCGATCCGGGCGTATACCATTTGGTATCGCGCGCGACCCACGCCAATGCGAAACCGATTGCAGTCCAGACCCAATAACCGAGACCGGCCTCGGTTTTGTTTTCCGGTGTCGCCGGCCGCGGTTTGTTCTCCGTTACCGTATGTGCCTTACTCTCAGACGTCGCCGTTGCCGGCGGATGCGATTTGGTTGCGGGATGCGCGACTACCTGCGCGCCTGCCCCGACACTGACGTCTACCTCTCTATTCGCGCTTGCGCTTGCACTTGAGCTCATTGCGGGACCTTTACTCCTTTCGCTAAATGGGCCATTTCCATATCGATCTCAGATCCGCGCGGATCGTCCGCGGTCAACAACAATTGTGCCTTTTGGAATGCCTCGCGCGCCGGCGCGCGTTGATCGAGACGCGCCAACACTCGGCCGCGCACCATCCATAGTTCGACCGCGTCGACTTCGTCGGGCTTGATTGCATCTAAGGTTGTTAACGCTGTGCGTAAGCTTGCGGGATTTGCCGAGCTAAGATGCGCCTTCACATCGAGTAGCGCGATTTGCGGATTATTCGGTGTCTCGCGATGCAGCGCCTCGAGCAAGGGAATGGCCTTGGCGTATTGGTCGAGCTCCATATACGTTTGCGCTAGCAAGAACTTAAGGGAGGCATCGCCGGGATTGGCCGCAACCTTGGCTTCCAGGCCTGGCAATAGACTCGATAAACTCGGTGCGGCTTGCGGCGACATCATCGGCGCCATATCGCCTGTGCCCATTGCCACCTTAGTCATGCCTGGTAAGGTTAGATCGGAGCGGTGCCGCGCCAGATTCGCCGTGACCGTTTCGATGGTCGACGAGGATAAATTCGCCCCCGCGGGTTGCCACCGCCCAACGCCAAAACCGACGCCGGTACAAACGACCAACAACGCCGCAATCCCGATCCGTGGGTGGCCGGCGGCCCGTGACAAGATTCGATCAAACCCATGCATGGCCGCTAATATAAGTCGTCCATAGCGCCTTCCGTGCAGTATTTGCGTCAAAGATCAGACAGATGCCGCGTTCCGGCAGACGAAAGATCAGGCTGCTGCACACCCGGAGCGGTAACAATTGCGTTATGGATCAGCAATACTTTGCGTACTTTTTGTACTTTGCAGTGACGGCGACAGTTTATGGTTGGTATCTGTACCGGCATCGTAACCAGAATATTCGCAACGCAGCACAACTGGTGGAATCGGAACGCGCCGGACTTACCGAACCGGTAAGTCTACATCCCGTTATCGATCCCAATCGCTGTCTCGGTTCCGCCGCCTGTGTCGTCGCCTGCCCCGAAGGTAGCGTGCTCGGTATCATTAATGGTAAAGCGCAGTTGATCAATCCCACACACTGTATCGGCCACGGCGCGTGCAAGGCGGCCTGTCCTCACGACGCCATTAAGTTGGTATTCGGCAGCGCCAAGCGCGGCGTCGATATTCCGCAAGTCAGTCCCGATTTCGAAAGCAACGTCCCCGGCGTCTTCATCGCCGGCGAGCTTGGCGGCATGGGTCTAATTCGCAACGCCGTTGAGCAAGGTCGCCAGGCAATCGAGTCGGTGCGAAAGCGCAAGGGTCCGAACAATGGACGTTCGCTCGATGTCGTCATTGTCGGTGCCGGCCCAGCGGGTTTCTCGGCATCGCTAGCGGCGAAGCAACACGGTTTGCGTTTTGTGACGGTGGAACAAGAAAGTTTCGGCGGTACGGTAGCGCACTTCCCGCGCGGAAAAGTCGTGATGACACAACCGGTCGTATTACCCCTGTTCGGCAAGACGCGATTACGCGAAACGACCAAAGAAGCTTTGCTCGAGTTTTGGACCGGTGTCAGAGAAAAAACTGGGCTGAAGATTAACTATAAAGAACGCGTCGAACAGATTGTGCGCCAAGGTGATGGATTTGTCGTGGAGACTACGCGGGCAAAATATGAAACTCATAATGTATTGCTTGCGATCGGTCGGCGCGGTACACCCCGTAAACTCGAAGTGCCGGGCGAAGAATTAAACAAGGTCGTCTACAATCTCATCGACGCCGAACAGTATCGTAATCAACACGTGTTGGTCGTCGGCGGTGGCGACGCCGCGCTTGAAGCGGCGACCACTATCGCCGTGGAGCCGGGGACTACTGTTTCGCTTTCTTACCGCAGCGAGGCATTTGCGCGCGCAAAGGAAAAAAATCTCAAGCGCGTCGAAGAATTACGCCAAGCCGGACGTATAAACGTCATGATGGCGTCGAAGGTACTGCGCATCGACGAGCGCAGCGTCGCCATCGAGCAAAACAAAAAATCTTTCGAGCTGCCGAACGAGGCTGTGATCATTTGCGCCGGCGGTGTTTTGCCGACGGCCTTTCTGCAAAAAATTGGCATCAACGTCGAAACGAAATACGGAACTGCGTAGTCGCTGCGTGATACCCCGCCTCACCGGGCTTGCGTTGTCCCGCCCGTCATGGCGATGTGGCGTATGAAATACAAATCGTAAAAGACGGCTTACGTCCTCTCCGGTTCCGTGCCGCTAAGTAAAGAAGCGATTGGCACTAACCGTGACGGCGAATCGGTCGAGTGGAAGCGGCAAGGCGAGAATTACCCCGCGCAAGCGCAATATGCCTTATGCCGTTGCGGTCAAAGTGCGAGTAAGCCGTTTTGCGACGGCACCCACACCAAGGTGAAGTTCGACGGCAATGAAACGGCGAGCCGCGAACCTTATCGTAAGCAAGCCAATCTACTGCCCGGCCCGGCGATGTCCTTGACCGACGTCGAGACCCTCTGCGCGTTTGCGCGCTTCTGTGATCCGAACGGCCAAGTGTGGAATCTCGTGAACGCAACGAATAACGCCGAGGCGCGCGATGACTTTGTGCGCCAGGTGTGCGATTGCCCATCGGGGCGGCTTGTCGCTTGGAACAATGCCACCGGCGAAGCGATTGAACCGAAGTTTGAACCCGCGCCGGCCTTGGTTGACGATCTCGCTAAAGACTGCTCGGGACCGATTTGGGCACGCGGCGGCGTGCCGCTGCTCGGTGCCGATGAGTTCGCTTATGAAGTCCGTCATCGTATGACCTTATGTCGTTGCGGTGCATCGCGTAATAAGCCGTTCTGCGATCGTTCGCACGTCGCCATCGGGTTCAGCGATAAAGCGTGAGTCCATCGCGGTACGACGCGCGCGCGATGGGCAATGGATTTTGAGCGCGTATGATAGAGGAAAACCTACGGAGTTTGTCATGCGCCTGTCTCTCGCGTTTGTTTTCACCCTCGGCATTTTTATCGCTGCACCGATATTTGCCGCCGATCAAATGCCGGCACCGAGCGCGGAGTCGACCGAATTGCAACACCGCGGCGTCGGTGTCGTGAATCGCATCGATCTCGCGACCCACAAGATCAACATCACGCACGAGCCAATTAAGACCCTCGCTTGGCCGGCGATGACTTCAGATTTTGTCGTGCAAAATCCCGCGAACCTGACCGAGCTTAAACCGGGTCAAGCCGTCGAATTTGATTTGGCAAAAGGTGCGCGTGGGTACTCTATTATGCGTATTTCCCCGCGACGCTAGTGTTATCTGCGGGGATTGTGGTGCTGCATGCAGAGGAAAAGCAGTGGCGAGTACTTTTGTTGCGCGCCTACCGTAACTGGGATTTCCCGAAGGGTTTGGTGGGGTCGGACGAGGCGCCATTAAGCGCGGCGATTCGCGAAACGGAGGAAGAAACCCGTATCCCGCGCGCCGCGTTAATATTTCGCTGGGGCGAGCGTTATTTCGAAACCGCACCGTACGCTGGAAATAAAGTCGCGCGTTACTACGTCGCGCAAACGCACCACACGCACGTGCAGCTAATGCCTCTGCCCGGAAGGACGCGCGCAGAACATCATGAATATCGGTGGTGCTTGTTCGCGGAGGCGCAGCAATTGATGGTGCCACGTTTACACACGATTCTCTCTAGCGTTGCGCTATTGATCAGTGACGAGAATCTCATGGACGCAGGCTAAGCGCGGACGCGTCGTATCTCTTGACGCTTGTGTGCCACCGCTTGCAACACATGCTCAAACGATTGTTTAAATTTCTCCACCCCCTCCTGCTCCAACGTCGCAGCCAACGCCGCGGGATCGACACCGGCTTTTTGAATTTGCCGCACGACGTCCGCTGCGCGTGACGTAAGCGCGATGAGGTGATCACCGACCTCGCCTTCGGCTTCGAACCGCGCCAAGGTGTCGGGCGGTACGGTATTGACGGTATCGGG
>CAZCAK010000027.1:0-11324 GCA_964496605.1 uncultured Acidiferrobacteraceae bacterium
CGATCGTGTGCATTATGTTCCTTTGGTGTACCGCGGCGGCGGCAGTCGAACGCGTGCAGCTCATGGCTTTATTCAAAGACAAGGCGATTTTCGAAATCGACGGCAAACGCCGCGTGTTAAGCAAGGGCGATATTAGCCCGGAAGGCGTGAAGTTGCTCTCGGCCGATAGTGAAGGCGCGACGATCGAGCACGACGGTAAAAGCGAAACCCTGCTGCTCGGTGTGGTCGCCGGCAGTTTCCGACCGCGCGCGGGCGCGAGTGTCACCTTGTATGCCGACGGCAGCTTCTTCTTTGCCGACGGTAGTATCAATAACGTCGCGGTGCGCTTTCTGGTCGACACCGGCGCGAATACCATTGCACTCAATGCGACCTTGGCGCAGCGGCTAGGCATCGATTACCGCAAGGGTCAGGCCGGTATCGCTACGACTGCCTCGGGCTATGCGAAGATTTATCGCGTCAAACTCCGTAGTGTGCGTGTCGGCGAAATCGAGCTCTACGACATCGACGCCGGCGTACTTGAAGGTTCGCAACCCGAAACGCCGCTCCTTGGCATGTCGTTCCTCAGTAATTTAGAGATGCGCCGTGAAGGCGGGCGCATGGATTTGATTCAGCGGCACTAAGCTCCCTGACCTTCGCCCGTTGCGCCTAGTCGTGTCTGGCGTAGAGTCGCACCATAAGCCAATAGCGAGGGTGGGTGCATGACGGCGGAGTTGCCCAATATCAATCGCGTCACTCAAGACACGATCAATATCCCCACCTGGGGGCGCGGCATGTACGAGATCACCGACATGATTCAGCGGGTCGCGGAAAAAGCGCGGATTCAAACCGGCTTTTGCCATATCTATCTACACAATAACAGTGCGTCGCTGATCGTCTGCGAAAAGGCCGAGCCGGCCATTCGGCGCGACATGGAGCTACTGATCGAGCGTTTGGTCCCAGAAGCGATCGAGCCGAGCGAGCAGGCGGAAGATAGCGTGGCGCATATGCGTAGTGCTTTGACTCCGACCAGTATCACCGTGCCGGTGACGCAAGGCGAAGTGACGGTCGGTCACTGGCAGGCGATATTTATCTGGGAGCACAAACGCAACGCACAACAACGCACCCTGACCGTGACGGTGCAGGGTTTGTAGCGCGGGTTCGACTTCTAGGCTTTCTTGCGGGTCGCGACCGACTCGAGCGTCGCCGATTTCGCCTCGCGCGTCTTGTCGCGCTCGACTAGGGCGTAGGCCGAGTGATTATGGATCGATTCGAAATTTTCCGATTCGACTACATAGGCGTCGATACGCGGATCGGCGTTTAATTTCGCTGCGATATCGCGCACCATGTCTTCGACGAATTTCGGATTATCGTACGCGCGCTCGGTGACGTACTTTTCGTCGGGGCGTTTCAGTAATCCATATAACTCGCAGCTCGCTTCCTTTTCGACCATGTCGATCAGATCTTCCACCCAAACGAAGGTGTTCGGTCGCACGGTCAGCGTGACGTGCGAGCGTTGATTGTGTGCGCCGCGCTCGGAAATTTTCTTGGAGCAGGGACAAAGACTAGTGACCGGAACCACGACTTTGATCGTGGTCGCGATTTTGTCGCCGGTAATCTCGCCGATGAAGCTCACCTGATAATCCATCAGGCTCTGCACGCCCGACACCGGCGCCTTTTTGTTCACGAAGTACGGAAAACTCATTTCGATATGGCCGGTCTCGGCCTCGAGCCGATCGCGCATCTCGATCAACATATCGGAGAACAGCTCGACTGAGATTTCGCGCTCGTGTTGATTCAAAATCTCCACGAAGCGCGACATATGCGTGCCTTTGAAGTTGTGCGGCAGCTCTACGTACATATTGAAATGGGCGATGGTATGTTGCTCACCAGCGCTGCGATCTTTGACGCGCACCGGGTGGCGAATGTCTTTAATGCCGACCTTATCGATCGCGATGCGCCGTGTGTCTTCGCTGCTTTGGACATCGGCAATACAAACAGGGCTGTCACAGGTATCGACGGCTTTCATGGGATCGCTCCGCTGCTGAGGGGCGCGCGAACGCGCTTATTGTCCGACTGAATCGCTCAAGTTTAAGCGGCTTCTAATATGCGAGCAAGCGCTATCGCCCTAAGGCTGCGCGCACTCGGCGTTCGATACCCGCGGCATCGAGTCCGCATTCGCTCAAGAGTTGTTGCGGATTACCTTGGTCGATATAACGATCGGGTAATCCGAGATTGAGTATACGAACGTTAAGACCTGCGGCTTCGACCCATTCGTTGACCCCGCTGCCGGCGCCACCCAGGACCGCGTTTTCTTCGATTGTCACTAATAGCTCATGGCTCTGGGCGAGTTCTGCGATGAGTTCGCCATCCAGCGGTTTGGCGAACCGCATATTCACTACTGTTGCGTCGAGCACCTCCGCGGCTTTGAGTGCTGGTGCGAGCATGCTGCCGAACGCGAGCAATGCGATTCGATGACCGCTGCGGCGCCGTTCGGCCTTGCCGATCGGTATCTCGTGAAACGTTTTTTGTACCGCCACGCCCGGGCCGCTGCCGCGCGGATAACGCACCGCCGCCGGACCTTGATGGCGATAGCCGGTATACAACATCTGGCGGCACTCGTTTTCGTCCGCCGGCGTCATGATGACCAGATGCGGCAGGCAGCGTAAATACGATAAATCGAAACTACCGGCATGTGTCGGTCCATCGGCGCCGACCAAACCGCCGCGGTCGATCGCGAACAGTACCGGTAAATTCTGCAGGCTCACGTCGTGTATCACCTGATCGTAAGCGCGCTGCAAAAACGTGGAATAGATCGCTACCACCGGTTTAAGCCCCTCGCAGGCGAGACCGGCGGCGAAGGTGACGGCGTGTTGTTCGGCGATGCCGACATCGATATAGCGATCCGGAAAGCGCTGCGAGAACGCCACCATCCCCGAGCCCTCGCGCATCGCGGGGGTAATGCCGATCACGCGCGGGTCTTGCGCCGCGATATCGCACAACCAATCGCCGAAGACTTGCGTATAGGTGACGCCGCTCGGTTTTTGTTCCATTTTGCCGGTGGCGGGATCGAACGGCGTGACGCCGTGATACACGCACGGATCGCCTTCCGCCGGTTCATAACCCTTGCCTTTGCGCGTGATGACATGCAGAAAGCGTGGGCCTTTTAAGTCGCGCATATTGCGCAAGGTGCGCACTAAGGTGTGCACGTCGTGGCCGTCGATCGGACCGATGTAGTTAAAGCCAAGCTCCTCGAACAAGGTGCCGGGCATCACCATGCCCTTGACGTGTTCTTCGACGCGCCGCGCCAATTGCCACACTGGCGGCATGGTGCTGAATACCGTTTTGCTACCAGTACGCACGCTGCTGTAGACGCGTCCCGATAAGATGCGCGCGAGATAATTCGACATCGCGCCGACATTGGGCGAAATCGACATATCGTTGTCGTTCAGGATGACAAGTAAATTCGCGTCCATATTGCCGGCATTGTTCAAGGCCTCGTAGGCCATGCCGGCGGATAAGGCGCCGTCGCCGATGACGGCGACAACGTGACGTTGTTGACCGGTGCGCGCCGCCGCCACCGCCATACCGAGTGCGGCGCTGATCGAGGTGCTGGAATGCCCGACGCCGAAGGTGTCGTATTCGCTTTCGCTGCGTTTAGGAAAGCCGGCAATGCCGCCTTTTTGGCGCAGCGTCGCCATGCGCTCGCGTCGCCCGGTAAGAATTTTATGCGGATAGGTTTGATGGCCCACGTCCCACACTAGGCGGTCGTCCGGCGTATTAAAGACGTAATGCAAGGCAATCGTGAGTTCGACCGTACCGAGGCCGGCAGCGAGATGACCGCCGGTTTTGCTCACGCTCTCGATAATAAATTCGCGCAGCTCTTGCGCCAGCGGCACCAAGTCGGTTTCGGCCAAGGCGCGCAGATCGCGCGGATCGTCGATTTGCGACAGCAGCGGATATTGGTTCGAGGCAAGCATCGGGTGGCGCGTAATGTAGTTCGTAATCAATGCCGGCGGACAATGACGTAGTCCGCAATTTGACCGAGGAGCGTCGCATTATCGCCCAAAACGGCGAGACTGGCGAGGGCGGCGGCGTGCGCCTCGCGCGCCCTAGCCTTGGCCGCCGGCAGGCCGAGTAACGCCGGGTAGGTCGGTTTATTGAGTACGCGGTCGGCGCCAGCTTGTTTGCCGAGAATCTCGGTCTCACCCTCGACATCCAAGATATCGTCGGCTATCTGGAATGCGAGCCCGATGGCGCGCGCATAGCCATCGAGTGCATCCAATATTTGGGGCTTGGCGTCGGCAGCGATCGCGCCGAGGTGAACTGCGGCGCGGATCAGCGCGCCGGTCTTGCGCGTGTGCATGTCCTCGAGCTGCGCCAGCGTCAGGGTTTGACCGACGGCGCCCAAATCGATCGCCTGACCGCCGGCCATCCCGTGCGAGCCGATTGCCGCGGCCAAGACTGCAATCATCCGGACGCGGCGATCGCTATCGAGGTGAATGTCCTGCGCGAGAATCTCGAATGCCAAGGATTGCAGTGCATCGCCGACTAACAGCGCGGTCGCTTCATCGTAGGCCTTGTGGCAGGTCGGCTTGCCGCGCCGCAAATCGTCATCGTCCATTGACGGCAAGTCGTCGTGCACCAGGGAATAGGCGTGTACCAACTCTAAGGCGCAGGCGCTACTATCGACCGACGCTAACGGCGCGCCGAGGCTGCTGGCGACGGCGTAGGCGAGGCTCGCACGCACGCGCTTGCCGCCCCCGAGCGTGGCATAGCGCATGGCCGCATGCAGCCGCAGCGGTGGGCGATCGGCCGGTGGTAAATGGTGTTCGAGTGCTTGTTCGACGCGGTCGCGATACTGCGTCAGGGTCGTGCCGATGTCGCCCAACGTCGTTTATTCTTTTTCTGGGGGGGCGAACGGAACCGTGCGTGTCTCGCCATTGGCTTGCAAGAGTTGCTCGACGCGTTGCTCGGCTTCCTTGAGGCCTTGCTGACACACGCGGGTGAGCTCGATGCCGCGCTGAAAGGATTGCAGTGCTTCTTCTAGGCTCTGCTCGCCGCTCTCCATTTTCTCGATGAGCTTTTCCAATTCGGCGAGTGCCGCTTCGAAGTCGGGAAGTTTTGCGCTGGAGGTCTTGGCCACGTCCGTAAGCTAACCCGCAGCGCCGGGGGTCGTCAATGCGGCGCCGGCTTGTTATGGTACGCGGCATGGTTGCAGAGGTCTCATGAGCGAAACCGAACGTAAAGTCAGTATCACCGTCGACACGCGCGAGCGCGGCAAGATTACCAAGGCGTTGGAGCAAATTCCCGGTGTCACGCTGACGTTCGCCGAGCTTGAGAGCGGCGATTATTTGCTCGGCGACGGTTATGCCGTGGAGCGCAAATCGGCTACCGATTTTATTTTAAGCGTGGTCGACCAAAGCCTCATGGACAAGACCGCGAAACTGAAGGCGCGCCATGCGCATCCGATTTATGTGATCGAAAGCGGCACGCGCGATTTATTTACCGCGCGGTTTCATCAAAAGGCGTTCGATGTGCATATGGCATTGGCCTACTTAACGGTGCTGCAGCAAGTGCCGGTGCTCACGACGCCGGATTTCGAACAATCGGCGATGTTAATTTATTTTCTCGCCATCGATGTGCAGCATCATCGCAGCGCCAAGCTCGATCGCCGCAGCAATAAACCTGAAGTCGTCACCGAGGCGCAACAATATTTTCTCGAGGGATTGCCCGGTATCGATGCCGACCGCGCCGAAACGCTATTGAAACAATTCGGCGGCGTCGCGCAGGTTTTAGCGGCAGAGCCGGCGGCGTTACGGTCGGCGGCGCGGCTTAGCCCGGAGGCGGCGGCATTATTGCAAGAAGTGCTGCAAACGCCCTGGCCGCACTGATGCGCTGCGCCGCTCTAGGGCACGGCGACTTGTAATACGCGACCACCTTCATGGTCGGCAACATAAAGTTCTAAGGCATTGTCTTGTCCGAAGCTGCTGATTGCGGCGTCGGTGCGCAAGAGCTCGCGCGATGTCGTGACGCGCTTGCCGTCAAAGCGTAAACCCCACACGCGTTTCGTCACGTAATCGGCGTATAAGTAAACACCGCACAGCGTCGGGAAACGACTGCCGCGATACACGAAGCCGCCGGTGATGGAGAATCCAGCGCGATGATCGTAGGTCGCGATCGGAAGTTCCAGACCCTGCTTATTGCAACGCGACTTTACGCCCGGCGTGCACAAATCGCCTTCCATGATATTCCAGCCATAGTTCTTGCCTTTGCGTACGATATCGATTTCCTCTTGTGCATCTTGTCCGACGTCGGCGAGATACAATAGCGCGGTGCGTGCGTCGAAGGAAAAGCGCCAGGGGTTACGCAAACCGTAGGCGTAGATCTCCGGGCGCACACCGCGCTGATTGACGAACGGATTGTCTGCCGGAATTGCGTACGGGCGCGTCGGACTTGGCGCGTCAACGTCGATACGCAATAAATCGCCGAGTAGATTGCCGCGGTTCTGGCCGTTGCCATGTGGATCGTTGGCGCTGCCGCCGTCGCCCATGCCGATATAAAGAAAGCCGTCCGGACCGAAGGCCAGTTGGCCGCCGTTGTGGTTCGAGTACGGTTGTTCGATTTTCAGCAATACCTCTTCGCTGCCTTCATCGCCGCCGCCGCTCGGTCCGCGCTGAAAGCGCGAAACAATGGTGTAAAGCTGTCCCTTTTCGCGCGTAGTGTAATCGACATAAAACCAACCGTTTTTGGCGTACTGCGGATGAAATGCAATGCTGAGTAAGCCTTTTTCGCCACCGCTATCGACGCGATCGCGGATGTCGAGAAAGCGCGGATTGCGCACCTTGCCGTCTTGAATGATGCGAACGCTGCCGGCTTGCTCCACGACATAAAGACGGTCGTTTTCGCCCGGCGCCGCGGCGATGTGTACCGGATGTTCCAGGCCTTCGGCGACTACGCGCAGGGCAATCGGCGGGATCGCGCTGCCTTGTTCGTGACAGGGTGTGGCGGCCAAGGTTGGAACGGCGATACCCAGGCTAACCCACAACCATAGACGCATGCGCGACGGCGCCCCGTCATGTGCGTGGCGCCGGCAAAACCACCGTCCCATAAAGTCCCCCATGTGCGGCGCACAGTCTAACGATAGAAGGGGACCAAGCTCAACGCGTTTCGCAAAAGGGTCGATGCCGCCTCGGTTGCCGCATGTTACGCTGGGCCTGTGCACACGCAGATTTACCTATTCTTTATATTAATTACGATTGCGGCACCGGCGCCGGCAGCCGCCGTGCGTCAAACCGTTGACGGCCTGGAGTTATTCGTCGATCCGCGTACGCCGGCGCAATTAGAGGGATTTTATTCCGCGCGCGGCTTGCCGCCGCAGGCGATCGAAGAGATCAAGCATTATTGTTTTATTACCGTCGGTGTTCATAACCATCGCGACGACGTTGTATGGTTATTACCGGATCGCTGGCGCATCACCGATGCGCGCGGGCGTCAGCTGCACCGTGTCGCGCGCGCCCGCTGGGATGCGCGCTGGCAAGCGCTAAATGTGGCGCCCGCAGCGCGCAGTGCCTTCGGCTGGACGCAATTACCGGACGCGCGCGATTTGCAAGCGGACGAGCCGGTCGGCGGTAATTTCGCCATCGAGCGTCCCTCGGGTGCATTCACGCTCGTCGCGATATTTCCCATCGGCAGCGCCAAGGGTACGCGCAGCGTGCGCATTCCGATCGAGCATCTGCACTGCGCCGAGAATGAGAATGATACCGTCGCTGAAAAACCGAATCCGTAGCGCGCTCGCCGCGCTCTCGTTGATGCTGGTCGCATTCGACGCCAGTGCCGCCGCCGCGGGCGTGCCTGCGGGCGTGATGCCGCAAGCGGGTAAACCGGCACCGGCCTTGGTGGTGCAAGATATGGATGGAAAGACGCTTGATCTCAAAACGCTGCGCGGGCGTTGGGTGATGGTGCATTTTTGGGCAAGCTGGTGCGGGCCATGTCGCAAAGAGCTACCGAGTCTGCAGGCCATGGGGCAAAGCATCGATGCGGCGTCCTTGCCCTTGGTGATGGTCAATACTGCCGAACCGGAGGAGCAGGTCTTTGCATTTTTGCCGACGGTCGCACCGGAGCTGCACACCTATCTCGACCCCGACGGCAGCGCCACCGAGCGCTGGCAACCGCGCGGACTGCCGTCGACGTTTCTCATCGATCCGAATGGACACATTCGCTACTTGGCGCTCGGCGGTCGCGCCTGGGACACGCCACCCTTTATTGCCTTCCTTAAGCGACTCGCGCGCGAAACCGCTGCCGCGCCTGCGTCCGGTAAAAACTAGGGCGCGTGCGCCGGGTCGAACTAGACCGGCTGGTGATGGCGCGTACGCAATAGATCGGTGAGAAACATCTCCATCGCGGCATGCGTAAGATGACCGATCGCGGCCGCCGATAATGTACGCGGCAGGGGCAGCAGCACAACCGGATGCCAGTCGCCGTCGCGTCGCAAAAATCGTATGCGTAAGCCGCTGCGATGGCGCGCCTCGCGTGCCGTCAGATCCACGTCCCAATTCGTTTCTGATCGGCGCGCATTTCGCTCCGGCAGAGCCGCGCCTATAATGTCCCGCTGGTTTAAGCCAGAGCTGGGGCCAGAACCGGAGCCGGGGTTTGTGCCGTGTGCGAATACGCTTGGTTGTATTGCGGCGCCATGACGCCGGCGTGAATAAAGTTGTGCCATATCGACTTACCCTTGTCTAAAAAAGATTCCACGGACTACGCGGCGTGACTTTTAACGTAAATCAATTGCGTTCATATCTGACCTTTGGTCTGTCCCTGGCGGCGGAGGTGCGGCGAACGGTCGATCTCTTTACCAACGGGTTCAAGACCGAGGTCAAAACCGATCGCAGTTATGTCACCGAGGTCGATATCGCGATCGAACGCCGCTTGCGCGATGCCATCACACAGCGATTCCCCGAGCATGGCGTGCTCGGCGAGGAGTTGCCGCCGCAAAACCCCGGTGCTGACTATCAGTGGATTTTGGATCCAATCGACGGCACCGATAATTTTGCGCACGGCATCCCGACCTACGGCAGCATCATCGGTTTACATTATCGCGGTGCGCCGATCGTGGGCGTGATCGACCACCCGGCCCTGAAGTTGACCTACAGCGCCGCACGCGGCCTCGGCGCGTTCTGTAATACGCAGCGCGTGTCGGTGAACGATTACGCCGATGTGCGGGGTGGTCACGACATCATCTGCATCGCGGCGCCGGATAATTTTGTGAAATCGCAAGGCATCGATCTGCTGCAGCGAGTGCAGGCGCAATATCACAACACGCGTACCTATCGCGATTGTTTTGCGCATACCCGCGCGGTGCACGGTAATGTCGCCGCTATGATCGACGCGAATCTCAACCGTTGGGATTTGGCGGCAACGCAAGTGTTGATCGAGGAGGCCGGCGGCAAATACGTCTGCTACGACGAACGCACCGTGGACGATAAGCATTATTGCAGCGTCGTATTCGGACGCGCAGCGACCGTCGACGCGCTCCTGACCTTATTGAAGCCGTAGTGACGTTCAACGCCGACGAGATCGCAGCCTTTCAGCGCGATGGATTTGTCATTGTGCGTGGGCTAGCCGATGCCGCGCGCGTGACGCGTCTACGTGCCGCGGCGCAGCAACAACTTGCGAACCGGCAAGCGCCGGTGGAATACGAGTCCGATCTCGGCTATCCCGGTGCACCGGCGTCGCAGCAAGCCGCCGGCGGCACGACCGTGCGCCGTCTATTGCAGGCCTATGCGCGCGATCCGCTATTCGCTGACTGGGCGCGCGCGCCGGCGGTGGTGACGCGCGTACAGCAATTATTGGGTGGCGCGGTGGTATTACCCCAGGCGCATCACAATTGCATCATGACTAAACAACCGAGTTTCAGCAGCGAGACGCATTGGCATCAGGACATTCGCTACTGGTCCTACACGCGGCCGGAACTGGTGAGCGTATGGTTGGCGCTGGGCGAGGAGACGCGCGCCAATGGTTGTCTTTGGGTATTGCCGGGCACGCAGCGCATGTCGTTGGCGCGCGATCGTTTCGACGAGCGTTTGTTCTTCCGCGCGGACTTACCGCAAAACCGCGCGCTGATCGATACCGCGGTCGCGGCCGAGCTGCATGCCGGCGACGTATTATTTTTTCATGCGCTGACATTACACGCCGCCGGTCGCAACACCACCGGCGACACCAAGTTCTCGCTCGTATTCACTTATCGACCGGCCGATAATCCACCGCGCCCGAATACGCGCTCGGCCGCGAGCGCCGAGATTGCGCTCGATGTCTGATCGGCTACAGCCGCTGTGTGACAAGATCGGTCGCAACAAGATCGATATCGTCGTTCATGAGTTCTACGACAAGCTGCGTGCACACCCGGAGCTGCAACCGTTCTTCGCGCACATCGCCGATTTTACCCAGCACGAACGCCACATCGCCGATTTCTGGTGGCTCGCCATGGGTGGCCGACTCGAAGCCCGCCCCCAGTTCGATATGATCCGCCGGCACGCGCCGCTTCAATTGCACGATGCGGCGCTGCAACAGTGGCTCGCAGTATTTAACGAAACCTTAACGCAACATCTATCGCCGGAACTTGCGGCGCAGTGGTATCAAATGGCGCAAGGCATCGGCGCGAATCTCGCGCGCATGTTATTCACGCCGGCACGCGCCGGCGTAATCCCCATCCTGCCGACGTCGCGCAGCTGAAATCATTCTTGCGTCAGCACGACTTTACCGACGGCGCGGCCGGATTCGAGGCGCGCGTGCGCCGCGCCGACTTGCGCGAAGGTAAAGCGCTGCGTGTCGAGATGCGGGCGTATTTTGCCGGCGTCGACCAGGCGCGCAACTTCCGCTAGCAATGCACCGTGCGCCGCGCGGCCGGTTCCGGTCAACAGCGGCAATAGCATGAACACGCCGTGTATCGTCAGGGCCTTGCGTAGTACCGGCGTAAGATCGTAGGTCGACGTGGGTAGGATCGACGCCACTGTGCCGCGTAGCCGCACTGCCTCCAGCGAGCGTGCGAAGGTATCGCCGCCAACGGTATCGAACACCATATCGAAACCGGTGCCCTCGGTGTATTGCGCCACATATTGCTCGACCGATTGCTGGCGATAATCGATGACGCCGTCGGCGCCGAGCTTGCGCGCGAGTTGAATTTTTTCCGGCGTCGAGGCGGTGGTGTAAACCTTTGCGCCGCGCGCCTTGGCGAGTTGCAGTGCGATATGACCGACGCCGCCAGCCCCGGCGTGAATCAGTACGCGTTGGCCGGCTTCTATTTTGCCGCGCTCGATCAGCGCCTCCCAGGCGGTGATCGCGACCAGCGG
>CAZCAK010000028.1:0-9968 GCA_964496605.1 uncultured Acidiferrobacteraceae bacterium
GGACGTGTGGGGCAACAAGCTAGGCGGCGACGGAACGCGCGAGAACGCGAAGGCGCGCATCGCAGGCAAGCAGATGAACAAGAACGAGGTAGTGCAGCGGCTTTCCGCTGACGAGTAATGGCCAACAATCAGCCCTCCACCGACAGCCCGACCTTCACCTCCGAAACGGGGATGGACACCCTGTTCGCGAATCAGGCTCAGAACATGCTCTCGGAGGAGGACAAGGAGAAGTCCCGCTACGCTTGGGATCTCTACCAGAAGGCGAAGCGGTGGAAGCTCTCGTGGGGCTGGGAGAGCGGATCGCGCTGGTGGGACATGTGGCGCTCGAAACAGTGGTCGAAGAAGCGCCAGTCGTCCTTCACGATGGCGGTGGTGAACGAAATCTACTCGACGCTCGAGACGTTCTTGGGGCATCTGCAGGACGACATCCCGGACCCCACCGTGAACGCGCGGCACCCCGACCAGAAGGACACCGCCGACATCGTGGGCAACCTCCTCAAGTGGGTCGACGAGATGAACGAGTTCGGCATCGAGGTCGAGATGCCCGTCCGCGCGGCCATGATCACCGGCATGGGGGTCTACCGGAACGACTGGGACTACGAGATGGACCGCGGGCGCGGCTGCGGTCGCTACGTCCACATCGACGAAAACTCGCTCATGACGTCCCCCTGGTGCAAGCGCCTTCAGGATGCCGAGTATGTGGTCGAGGCAAAGAACGTCCCGCTTACGTATCTCCGTCGCAACTGGCCTGAGCGTGCGGCTATTGTCCCTGCTGGCGTATGGGATGGAACTCTTACTCCTATGCGCGGCGTGTACGGCGAAGGTTTGGGCACCCGTATTGGGGAGATCGCCGCTTTCACGACTACGGACAAGGCGCAGACCCAGATGAGCCGGTCGACCATCTCGACCAAGGACAAGGATCTGGCGACCCTGCTCGAACTGTGGATCCGACAGGAAGACGGCTCCCTTCGCTACCTCGTAGTGGCGAACGGAATCGTCCTCTACGACGGCCCCTCTCCCTACGACGACGAGCGGTACCCCTACGTGATCTTCAACGTCATCCGGAACAAGGATCACGTCTACGGCTGCTCGCTGGTCGAGCAGCTCGAGAACCTCCAGACGCTCATCAACGAACTCGTCTCCTACATGGTCGACCAGCAGCGGTACGAGAGCGATACCCCCGTGGTGGTGAAGCAGGAGAATATCGAGGAAGGCAAGGTCTTCACGAACGCCCCCGGGGAAACCCTGGTCGACCGGAGCGAGCGCGACCACGGGTATTACCTCCTCTCCAAGCCCGGAGCCAACCCCCGCTGGCTCGAGATCATCAACGCCATCAAGGAATTCCTCCAGCAGATCGGCGGGAACGTGGACATCCTCCGCGGGGAGCGGCCGGCGGGGGTCTCGACGCTGGGCGGCATGGAGATCGTCCGCGGAGAGGCGACCGTGCTCGTCGCCAAGATCATGAAGCAGGTCGTGGCCGCCATCCGGCAGAACTACATCCTCACCATCCACCGGATGCGGCAGTTCATGAAGGATTCCCGCGTGGTACGCGTTACGGGCGCGGGAAACCAGAGCCAGTACATCCAGATCAACAAGCCCCAAGGGCTGAAGGCAGACGGCTCTTTCAACCTCGTGAACACGATTCCCGACGACTTCGAGTGCGACATCGACTTCGCCCCCGAGCCCCCGGGCGGCTTCCAGGCGAAGATGGAGCGGGACCTCGAGCTCCTGAAAGGCCAGGTGGTCGACCAGCAGTTCGTGCTCGAAGACCTCGACTTCGACGCGCAGACGATCCAGCAGCTTCAGCAGCGCATGAGCCAGTCCGCGCAGGCCCAGCTTCAGCAGCAGCTTCAACTGATCGCCGCGCAGGGGAAGGCGAAGTGCCAGTGTAAGGACGGCGAGAGCGACCCGCAGACTCAGATGAAGAAGGGCGTCGAGCAGGCCGACCCGCTCCACGCACTCAAGAAGATGGCCCAGCATCACCTGATGGGGGCTGCCTGATGTTCGGAGACAGCATGTTCGAGGGCGGCGACGAGAACGCCACGGCGCTCGGCGGTAATGGCATGGGCGGCGAAGGTTCTTCCGGCCCGCAGATGACGTACAACGGGATGTCGCCCGAGGGGCCCTCCATCCAGGGCGGCGTCTACAGCGCCGGCGGGGGCGACCCCGCGGAAGCGGCGGCGATGCAGGCCGAGCGCGGGGCTGACATCGATACCCAGAACGCGAACCAGAACATTGCGATGTCCGTTTCCGGCGGCATCGGGCGTTCGGCCGGCCTCTTCAGCGCGATCGAGGGCTTGGTCGGCCCCAGGCAGAAGCGCCTCCGCAAGAGTCAGCGCGTCTTCTCCCGCGCCCAGGCGAAGGCCGGAATCGACAACGCACGCCGCGCCCTCGACCAGTACAAGCAGGATTCCGCGATCGAGGAACAGCGCCTCAATCAGAGCTATTCCGGGCGCGGGATCGGCCAGTCGAGCATCCAGCAGGAAGGGATGCAGTATTTCCACGATACCGAGGCGCGCAAGATGGCGGCGCTCGAACAGAACATCAACCTCGCGCAACTCGGGCAGCGCCTCAACCAGAGCCAGATCAGCGCGTCTTACGCGAACACTTGGACCAGCTTCGGTAACTCGGTGGCAGCACTTTTCTAGGAGACGGCAAATGGGCCACGGCACGAACGACCGCAACAAGAGCTTCAAGGGAGCCGGGAAGGGCAACTGGAAAGGCCGCTCGGACTACTCGACGGGACGCCCGAAGAAAGGGGTCGAGTCGATCCCCGACATAGGCGACAAGGGCATCCCCTCGGGCATCTCGCCCATTGGCGGCGATGTCATGAAGGGCCCCGTCCAGGATCCCTCGGGCGGCAAGTCCAAGGGCATCCCTCCCATGAAGGCGAACCCCTCGGGCATCGGCATCGAGGTCAAAGGCGTCACGACCAAGGATCCGCACGAGTAGGAGGAGCCGTGAACTTCTTCAAGAAGCTAGGCAGGCGGATCAAGCGGGACGTGACGGGCCGTTCGATCACGTCGAGCGTCAAGAGCGCCGAGAAGACCATCAAGGGAATCTCCGGAAAGGGCGATTCCAGCGGCAATCAGCAGTCCCAGGCCCCACAGATGGCTGACGAAGCAAGGCGGCGCGCGGCGGGAGCGGGAACGGTGGGATTCACCGGGAACGCCCAGACGCCCTCATGATGCACAACCCGCGCCCGCGTCCCAGGGTCATCGACAAGCAGCGCCCGGAGGCGACCACGCCGAAGGACCGCCGCACGGCGAAGCCCTCGGACCACAACATGAACCTTGGAGTCCCGAACAAATTGCGGCACGGCGCGCAGGAAGCATTCTCGATGCTCGCCCGGCGCAACGCCGCTCTTGGAGGTAAGTAACGATGCCTGGAATGGGTGACATGGCCCGGATGATGGCCGCTGGCGGTGGCGATGGCGGGGGCGGCATGAGCGGCGACGGCGGCTCTCCCGACCTGGAAGCCCAGGACCCCAACGCCCCGGAAGACGGCCCGGAGCAGGTCGGCGGCGATCCCGGCGAGATGCTTGAAGAGTGCGTCCAGCAGATCATGGCGGCTGCGGAGCAGCTTCCCGGGGACCTTGGCGAGAAGGCGAGGAAGCACGCCGAGGGCCTCATGGAGATCGCGCAGCAGGCCGAGGCCGCCGGCGGCGGCGCGGCCGAGGAAGGCGCGGGCGGCCAGGAGCCCTCCCCGGACGGCCAGAGCGATCAGGTGGAAGGAACCGGACAAGGCGGCGGTGCCGTGGGTGGCAGCCCCGTCAGTTACGGAGCATAGGAGAACACTATGGCGATGCCGATGGCCTACTGCGTTCCCGGGGCGGAAGTCGAGAAGGTGCTCGAACTCCAGAGCAAGGTCGAGCACGACGAGGGGCAGGGCAAGTGGACCGAGTACAAGTGGAAGCCCGCAAGCCCCAAGCGCAGGGGCTTCATCACGCGGACCCAGTACCCGGGCGACGAGACCTATTCCTCGGATGCCGTCCTCTGGGTCGAGGTCAAGTTCGAGAAGGGGAAGCCCGCGGAGAAGTGCCTCCCCACGCAACTCAACCTCGTGAAAGTCGCGAACGAAGCCGCCCTCATGGCGCTGAAAAACGAGGTCGCCATCCAGAGGGCGAACGACGGACTCATTGACGACATCCGGAAGCCCGTCGCCGTCGACCAGACCGGCGTGGGCCGCACGAAGCCCGGGAAGGGCCTCTCGAAGCAGGAAGCGGAGGATCTCGCCAAGGACTAGACCTAACAACGCCGTACCCGGCTGATCCCCGGGCGGCTTAACGGAAACAAGCGAGGCGCAAGTCGGTGCCGACTCACTGACTTTGCGCCTTTTTTGTTTCCCAAAAATTCGTGGGGTTGGCGGACCCCTGTAACACCGCCGCATTCGGAGCAAGGAGTACACGCGATGCTACCCGGCGAAGAGAACCCCGAACTGGAAAGCGCCGTTGAGCAGGCGTCGACCGAAGGGACTGCCGAACAGCAGACCCCCAACTACGTCGACGACCAGGGCCAAGGGAACCGTCTTCTCCAGACCTCTGGGCAGAACGAGCAGCGGCAGCAGCAGAACCCCGGCAAGTTCTACAACGGCAAGTACAAGAGCCTCCAGGACTACGACAAGTCCCACCGGAGCCTCGAGCAGAAACTCGGGAGCGTCAACAACCGCGCCCAGATGCTCGAGAAGCTGATCCAGAATCCGCGCCTTCAGGAGCAGTTTGCGAACGATCCCGAAGCCCGCGAGATCTTGGGGAAGCTGGGCTACGAGCTCATGCAGGAGGAGTCCCGGCAGGACGAACGCCAGCAGGGCGGCCCCGTTCAGTGGGACCCCGAAGACCCCCGGTGCCAGATCGCCCAACTTCGAGCGGAGATGTCCTTCAAGGAGGAACGCTCGGAACTGGAAGAGAAGCTCGGGCGGAGGCTCAACCCGCAGGAGATTGCCGAGGTCAAGCAGCAAATCTACCTCGCCCCGAAACTCACTTGGTCCCAGGCATGGAAGCTGACGTCCCACTTCGAGAAACAGCTCGAACTCCAGCAGCAGAAGGCCATCGAAAAGGCCATGCAGCGCGCTCCCGTGAACCGGCCGCGCCCCGCATCCCAGGCCATCGGCGGCCCCAAGCCCCCGCAGGGTAAGAGCCCCATCGGTCTCAAGGACGAGGACAAGGCTGCCTTCCTGAACGACCTCATGAACAAAGCAGGTGGGTAATGGCTTTTTCCATCAACACGCTCCAAGCAATTACGCAGAACTACATCGCGCCGCGCGTCGTGGACAACACGTTCCGCGGCTGCCCGTATGCGTACTGGCTGAAGGAGAACGGGCGGCTGTCCCTCCGTGGCGGCCTCGCCCTTCGCTTCCCCATCATCAAAGCGCAGCTCAACTTCGATTGGTACAACGGTACTGATCCCGCGAGCCTCGAAGTCCTCGAGCCGAACACCGCCGCTCAGTACAACTGGTACTGGGGCCGGGTTCCCTACGTCATCACCGAAGAGGACATCGACAAGAACTCCGGGCCTGACGGCATCGTCGACATCATCGACGCGACGGAGCAGAACGCGACCCTGACGCTGATCGAGCAGCTTTCGCTCGCTCTCTTCGGGACGAACGCCTCCGCTCCAAAGCAGCCTGACGGCCTGCAGGACATGTACGCGGCCTCGGGCACGAGCTACGGCGGCTTGCTCGACACCGATTTCGTGTCGCCCGCGACGTGGCTGACCAGCATCGTGTCGCCCCTCGTGGCCGGCCAGCTCACGGCACAGGAAATGCGCCGGATGCGCGGCTCCGTCACCCGCGGCGCGGCGAAGCCGAACCTCGGCCTTTGCAACTTCCCGACCTACAACACCATCTGGCGCATCGCGCAGGGCGTCCAGCGGTTCGGGATGGACCCGATCGCCAAGCTCGGCTTCGACCACATGATGTTCGAGAACATGCCCATCATGCCCGACGAGCACGCTCCGGGCACCGGGTACGGCACGGCCGATTCGTGGCTCATGTTCCTGAACACGGACTACCTGAAGCTCGTGATCCACGAGAACAAGGCGTTCATCAGCCGGGTCTACGCGCCGATCCCCCAGCAGGAGGTGTACATCGGCAAGATCATCGTCGGGCTGGATCAGGTCACGACCAACCGGCGTATGCACGCGGTCATGAAGACCATCAACCCGACGCTGTAACGTCGGTGGGCCTGACGGTGAGCGGGGCCCGGTGACTTTCGAGGGCGGTGCGCTACCTTCCGCCGCCCTACAGTTAAGGATTGCACAATGCCTTTCATCGGAATCGTGGATCCCTGCACGCGGATTCAGGGTCTCTACGGAGGCGCGACGAACGCCCCCATCGGGACCGCTCCGCTCAACAACATCGTGGATGCTTCGGCGCAGCATCTCCCCGGCCTCGTGGGCTGGTACAAGGACCCCCAGTTCGGGCGCATCTCGGTCCTCGCCTACGCGCAGGCCCTCGCATCCATCTCCTACGGAGACGCGCTCATCAAGGTCGCTGGCGCGGCCACCACGCTGACCAGCGCGGGCGCTTCGACGGAGAACGGCGCGGGACTTGCTTTCGTGAAGACGGCCGGAACGGGCTCGACCCCCAGCCTTCAGGGCTTTCAGTTCGCCGGGGTTGCGGCGGCCAGCGTTTTCAACACCGGCTACTACTTCTGGCGCTACATCTCGGGCTACGTCCCCAACGCCCGGTGCGGCTCGGTGATCGCGTCCGGTGCGGCGCTGACCCTCGCTCCGTCCACCGCCGGGGTGCTCGGCAAAGGCAACGCGGCTTTCAACGCCTCGGGCCATGCGGGTACGTCGGCCACGATGCCGGTGGCGGTCGGGTATCCGATCACGACCACGGACGCCGCGGACGGCTCGGTGGCGTCGATCGTTCTCACGGGTTGGTACGCGTAGGAGGTGATTCGTGCCTTTTTTCGGGATCAACCCTCAGACGGTGCGCCTGACGGCTTCGCCCGGAGCGACGAACTCTCCGACCGCGACGACGAACGGCTCGGCACCGCTGAACAACATCGTGGACACGGCGACCGCGCAGAATCTTCCCGGCATGGTGGCGTGGTACAAGGACACCCAGGGCCAGTTGAGCGTTCTGGCGTATGCCATCGCGCAGGCGTCCATCGCCTACGCAAGTCCGCTCATGCACGCCGTGGCGGGCTCGCTGTCCGCCGCCACGGGAGTCGCCAGCACCGCCGTCAAGAGCGGCCTTGACCTCAACTGCGTGGCGGTCATGCAGTCGAGCGCCGCCGGTTATCCTGCCATGTTTGCGGGGATCGCCGCGGCTTCCGTGATCAACACGGGAGCGTACTTCTGGCGGTACATCTCCGGATTCGTGCCTGAAGCTCTCTGCGGAAGCGGCATGGCGTCCATGAGGATGATCATTCCCAGGGCGAGCGGCACGCTGGTGGTCATGGCTTCCCTGAACGCCGAGAACGCCACCTACGGGACGTCGTTCTTCGGAACGACTCAGATCCCTGTCGGGTTCTCGGTTGGCGCAGCGCCGGCCAACGGCGGCCTCGCGTCCATTTGCCTGACGGGCTGGTACATGTAAGGAACTTCGCTACGGGGGCTCTCGCCCGTACGGGGGAGCCCCCAAGCGCCATTTGGAGGCAGCATGTCCTACGACTTGGACCAGCTACACCAGAAGTACGGCCTCAACTTCGCGTCCGTCCGCTTCGCCACGCAGTCCGACATGGTGGGTGTCACGCTCATCCCGGCCGTTGCGGGCGCGGAAGCCGTCGTCCACCAGATCGCGTTCGCGGCGTCCGCGTGGGCGCAAGTGCAACTCGACCGGGCGACCGGGGCGGCGTCGGCCTACTGGACGGGGTTCGCGGGACAAACGCATCTTGTCGAGGGCGTCCGGATCGTCGGGGATGCGAGCGCGGCCATCTTTGCGGACCTCGCCTCGGTGTCGGCCGTCACGGGTTCCGGCTTCCTGCACGTCTGGTATTGCTACCAGCGGGCGACCAATTCGGGCGGCGCAAGCATCGGCAACCTGTAGCGATGGGAGGCGTATGCCCACGGCGTCGTATCTCATCGCGGACATGCAGGCGAAGCTGGGAGACCCTCTCGGCAACGTCTTCACGTCGGCAAACCTGCTCAATTGGCTGAACGAGGCGCAGAAGGAGTTCTGCGCCGAGGCCATGCCGCTCCGGATCATCGACGCCACCGTGATCGGGACGGGCTTCCAGCGGTTTCCGCTTCCGTCCAACAAGATCATGATGGACGGCGTTTTCACGCGCAACTCGATCGGCATGAAGATGAAGGCGCTCAGCTTCAGCGAATGGAACGACCAGAACGCGGCCTGCCCTGGAGCGAGGGGGAAGGATTCGGACTCGTGGACGGAACTCGACCAGACGCTCTACGTGTTCCCGGCCTACGGGGTGGCGGGGCAGACCACGACGGCGACTCTGGGCGAGACGTCGACCGCGACCACCATCCGGGTGACGAGCACGGCGGGATTCAAGGCGTGGGGGCGGCTCCTCTGTGCCGGCGAGGAAATCGAATACTCGTCGCTCGACGGCACGAACTTCTACGGTTGCACGCGCGGCCTCGGGAACACGAATCCCACGGTGCTCCCCGCGGGAGCCGTGGTCACCCAATGCGACCTCTGGATGGTCTACCGGCGCACGGCGACGACTCTCGCCACCGTAACCGACACCCCGGAGATCCGGAGTTGCTGGCACGAACACCTCGAATACTACGCCATGTACCTCGCCTACGCGCAGGTCGGAGAGTCCGAGAAGGCGCAGGCCATGTACCGCTACTGGGTGGACGCCCTGGACGCGGCGAAGTATTCCGCCATGCGCGAGCACTTGGGCACCATGCACCTCCACGACACGGAAACGGAAGGATTCAACTCTCTGCAGGGTCCACGCTGATGCCTACCGCAAGCTACCTGATTGCCGACGTCCAGAACAAGTTGGGAGATCCCAGCGGCAACATCTACACGTCTGCCAATCTGCTCAACTGGTGCGATCAGGCGCAGAAGATATTCTGCGAGAAGGCGCTCAACCTTCGGTTCACCGACGCGACGTGGGTGACGACGGGGCTCGTCCGCATCCCCATGCCGTCCGACATCATCATGATGGAGGCGCTCATCACCTCGCGCGGACGCATCCCGCGCAAGCTGAAGCGCGTGACGCCCACCGACTTCTTCAACCAGCAGACCGCCGTCCAGGGGGCGCTTGCCACCGACCCGGTGCTTTGGACGGAGATCGACCAGAACATCTACGTCTACCCCAGGTACAACGGGCTCTCGCAGGCCACGACCTTGGGCTCCAGCCTCTCGCCCACGGGAGCCACGGCCTTCGTCGGGACCACCTCGGGCTTCTCCTCCCGCGGCGGCCCCCTCCGGATCGTGGTCGCCTCGAGCGGGCTCTCCGAGGAAATCGAGTACCAGACAGCCTCGACCGGGGAATTTCAGAACTTGACGCGCGGGCTCGGGCCCGCAGGATCCGCCGGAACGTGGTCCACGGGGGCGAGCGTCACTCAAGCGGATCTCCTCATGGTCTACCGGCGCAACCCGTCCGCTCTAGGAACGGTCACTTCTACCCCGGACATCCGGAGCGTCTACCATGAGAAGCTCGAACTCTACATGATGTACTGCTCCTACATGCAGACGGGCGAGATGGACAAGGCCCAGGCGCAGTACGAACTCTGGACGCAGGCGCTCAAGGACGCGCTCTACAGCGCGGGCAGGGAGTTCCTCGGGCCCATGGGAAATCGGGATTTCACAACTCAACAAATCGGAGGTCTATACGGCCCGGCTTAGGATTCCAAATCTTCCCGTTGAGGATGTTGTGGATTGTCTTCGTGCTAACGCCGTAGGCGTATGCGAGCCACGCGATTTTGAAACCATGCGTGTAAATGGTTCTAAGAATTAAATGGCGAGTCAAGACCAGCAGCAAGGCGTAGGGAACAGCCTCCAGGAAGCGGGCACCCGGATCATGAACGGGGGCCGCATGACGGGCC
>CAZCAK010000028.1:10068-11190 GCA_964496605.1 uncultured Acidiferrobacteraceae bacterium
AACAGCCTCCAGGAAGCGGGCACCCGGATCATGAACGGGGGCCGCATGACGGGCCTCCCTCCGCACATGGTGGGGTCTCAGGAATCACCCAACTGCACGGACGTCGACCCGGTGTACCCGTGGGGCGCGAAGGTCCGGAACGGCTCGACGCAGTACGGCTCGACGGGTCCCGCTGCCGGCAGCGGCTCGCCGGTCAGCGGCCTCTTCGCGGCCATCCTTAACGGCGGCACAACCTACCTCATCGCCGGGAACGCCACCACGATCTACAGCATGGACACCACGGGCTCGTGGTTCGTGGGCCGGAACGGGATGGCGACGGACTCGATTCTCCAAGGAGGAGTCCTGAACAACGTGGTGGTGGCCGTCGCTTCCGGGCTCGCCCCGCAGATCGCCACCTTCGGAACCACGTTCGGGACCATGGCCTCCGGGACCTACTTCCCCTCGTTCTCGAAATACTTCACGCTCTACGTCTCGAAAGGCTGGTATGCGGGAGACCCGGGGAACCCTTCGCGTACCACATTCACGGCCTCGCAAGACCCCACGGACTTCACGACCGCGAACAACGCGGGGTACATCGACATCGGGACGGGCGACGGCGACGTAGTGCAGGGGTTGGAGGGCACGAAGAACTGTGTCTACATCTTCAAGCGCAAGAACACCTACGCCGTCACCGGGACCAGCGTCTTTGATTTTTCTGCCACCCTGCTTTGCCGATGGGGTCTGGTATCCCCCTACGCTCATTGCACGGACGGGCAGGGCTGTTTCTTCGCCTCCGACGACGGGATCTACTACGCCATCGGCCTCAACGTCGCTAGACTCTCCGACTCCATCAAGGTAGACTTCGATTCCATCTCCGACAAGTCCACCATCGCGATGGAGGTGATCGGTGAGAAACTGTTCGTCTTCTACAAAGACGCCGGGCAGAGCGCGAATTCCCACGCCCTCGTCTGCGCCTATAAGCGCAAGCTCGACAACGGCCAAGTGCATGGCGTATGGTCGAAGTTCACCGGCCAGCCGTACCAAGTCGCCAACACGTCCCGCCTGTCGAACATCTACGCCGGAACAGTGGGCAGCACTCCGCAGATTTATCAACTCGACACTGGATCCTCGAACGTCGGCCTC
>CAZCAK010000029.1:0-11135 GCA_964496605.1 uncultured Acidiferrobacteraceae bacterium
ACGGACGTATGGCGGTCATCAGCTTTCATTCGCTGGAAGACCGCCTGGTAAAAAATTTCATGCGGCGCGAGGCGCGCGGCGACGAGTTCCCGGAAGACATGCCGGTGACGCAGGCGCAATTACAACCGCGCTTAAAGCTTATTGGTAAGGCGACTTACGCCGATGCCGCGGAAGTCGAACGTAACCCGCGCGCGCGTAGCGCGGTGCTGCGAGTCGCGGAGCGTCTGGCATGATGCGCAAGCGCAGCACGACTTTGATCCTGATTGTGCTCGGGCTTGCCGTTGCGACAATTCACTTACGCCATCTCAATCGCCTGCGCTTCGTCGAGCTGCAAAAGTTACAGACACAACGCGACGCACTTGATACCGAGTGGGGTCAGTTATTGCTGGAACAGGCGACCTGGTCGGAGCATCGACGGGTCGAAGGCATGGCGCGCCAGCAACTCGGTATGCTGAATCCACGTCCTGAGCAAACCACGGTGGTGGTCAATGCGGCGGTGAAACCGTGAGCCGCAGCGACGCGACGACGCGCCAGCCGATACGTGTCTGGGTGGTGTTGGCGTTTTTATCGCTGGGCATGGTGTTGCTAATCGCGCGTGCGGCGTATTTACAAATTTTCACGGCGGATTATCTGCAAGAACAAGGCAACGCGCGCCATTTGCGCGCAGTCGAAGACGGCTCGCATCGCGGCATGATCTTGGATCGCAACGGCGAGCCCTTGGCAATCAGCACCCCAGTGGAGTCGGTCTGGGCCAACCCCGAAGAGCTGGTGCAGCAACGCGCCGCGTGGCCGGCGCTGCAACGCCTGCTCGGTTTCAACGCGCGCGACTTCAATAGCCTGATCGCGAAGAATGCCGATCGCGATTTCATGTATCTCAAACGTCACGTCCCGCCGGAACTGGCGGACCAGGTGATGGCGCTCAAAGTCCCCGGCGTCGCGCTGCAACAAGAATATCGGCGTTACTATCCTTCGGGTGCGGTTACCGGCCATATCGTCGGCTTCACCAACGTCGACGATCAAGGTCAAGAAGGCGTCGAGCTGGCATACGACGAATGGCTGCGTGCGCAACCGGGTAAGAAGCGCGTGCTGAAAGATCGCTTCGGCAATTTGGTGGAAACGGTCGAGAGTATTCAGCTACCGGCGCCGGGCAAAGATCTAAAGATCAGCATCGATCGCCGCGTGCAATATCTCGCCTATCGCGAACTCAGCGCCGCGGTCGAGGCATCGCAGGCGCAGGGCGGTAGCGCCATCGTTTTGGATGCACATACCGGCGAAGTGCTGGCCTTGGTAAACGAGCCGAGTTTCAATCCAAATAATCGCAGCAATTTACGCAGCGGTGTGTTCCGCAATCGCGCGGTCACCGACGTATTCGAACCGGGTTCGACGTTGAAACCGTTCACGATCGCGACCGCGCTCGAAAGCGGAAAATTCTCGCCCAATACAACCATCGACACGTCGCCGGGATTTTTTAAAGTCGGCAGCAACACGGTGCACGACACGCACGACTACGGCCGCCTCACGGTCGCCGGGGTGATCGAAAAATCGAGCAACGTCGGTGCCAGCAAAATCGCGCTTAGCTTAAGCAAAGACAAACTTTACGACATGTTTCATGCCGCCGGCTTCGGCACGCCGACCGGCAGTCATCTGCCAGGTGAAGTCCGCGGCGTATTGATGCCGGTAAAACGCTGGGGCCAGATCGAACAGGCCACCATGTCCTATGGCTACGGCATTTCGGTAACGCCGTTACAACTCGCGCGCGCCTACACCGCGCTGGCGAACGACGGCGTGCTGATGCCGGTGCGCTTAACCGCCGTCGACGCCAACGAGCCGCCGGTCGGAGAGCGCATCATGTCGGCCAAGACTGCGCGCGAGCTGCGCGCGATGCTGGAGCTCGCGGTCAGTGGCGACGGCACCGGCAAGCTGGCGCAAGTGGCGAACTATAATGTCGCCGGCAAAACCGGCACGGTGCATAAACTGGCCGGCCGCGGTTACGCCAAGGACGATTACCTCGCGTTCTTCGCCGGCTTTGCGCCGGCGAACGATCCACGTTTAGTGATGGTGGTGCTGATCGATCAACCGGCGCGCGGCGGTTATTACGGTGGCGAGCAAGCCGCGCCGGTGTTCAGCCGCGTCATGCAAGGCGCGTTGCGACTACTCGATATCCCGCCCGATGCACCGAATATTCCGCTGCGTCGCATTGCGCGCGCGCGTATCGGCGAGGCCCCGACATGAGCCTGCGCTTAAGCGAGTTGCTCCAAGGGATCGTCGCCATTGAAGCCGCGCGCGATTGCATCCCGACCGGATTGACGCAGGATAGTCGCGAGGTAAAGGCTGGCGATGTATTCGTGGCGCTTGCCGGTGCCCGACACAACGCCGATAGCTTCATCGACGATGCGCTGCGACGTGGCGCGAGTGCGGTACTGAGCGAAACACCGTCGACGAATCCGCGTGTCGTCAACGTGCCGCGGCTGCGCACACATCTCGGCATTATCGCGAATCGGTTTTACGGTGCACCCTCGCATCGTCTATTGATCATCGGTGTCACCGGCACCAACGGCAAGACCACCTGCACGCAACTGCTCGCGCAATTGCTCGACCGACCGGATGCGCGCTGCGGCATTATCGGCACGCTCGGCAGCGGTTTCCCTGGTGCCTTGGCGCCGGGCATGCACACCACACCGGATGTCGTGCGCGTGCATCGCACCATGGCGCAATTATTACAAGACGGCGCCGCCGCGATTTGTATGGAGGTGTCATCGCACGCCTTGGATCAAGGCCGCGTCGACGGAGTCGCGTTCGATATTGCGGTGTTCACCAATCTCACGCGCGATCACTTGGACTACCACGGCGATATGGCGCGCTATGCCGATGCCAAGCGTGTGCTGTTTGCGATGCCGGGGCTATCCGCCGCGGTAATCAATCGCGACGACGCCTTCGGTCAAGAACTCATCGGGCAATTACGTGCGCGCGTCACGCTCAAGACTTACGGTATCGATGCCGGCGATGTGCATGCACGGAATATCAGCCCACGTCACGACGGCATGCATCTCGATGCGATTACGCCTGCGGGCACATTCGCACTCGATGTACCTCTGCTCGGCCGCTTTAACGCGAGCAATGTGCTCGCGGTCACCGCGACGCTGCTCGCCGCGGGTCGCCTTAATCAAGAGATGGCGTCGCGTATGCGCCACCTGCGCGCACCGGCCGGGCGCATGGAACGCTTCGGCGGCGGCGCACGCCCCTTGGTCGTGGTCGATTACGCGCACACGCCCGATGCCTTGGAAAAAGTATTAAGCGCGTTACGCGACCACGTGCAGGGCGCGCTGTGGTGTGTCTTCGGTTGCGGCGGCAATCGCGATCGCGGCAAACGTCCGCTCATGGGCGCGATCGCCGAACGTCTCGCGGATCACGTCGTTGTTACCGACGATAACCCGCGCAATGAGGCGCCGGACACAATCGTGGCGGAAATCGCCGCGGGCATGCAGCGCAAGCCGCGCGTGATTCGCGATCGCGCCAAGGCGATACGCGCCGCGGTCACCGAGGCCGCGGCGGCCGATATCGTGCTCATCGCCGGTAAGGGCCACGAGGATTACCAAGAGATCGAGGGACAGCGCTATCCGTTCAGCGATCGTACCGAAGTCGAAGCGGCGTTGAGGCAGGCGGCATGATGCGTCTGAGTGCGGCGGCCAACGCGATCCATGGACAGCTACACGGCAGCGACACGACGTTCACTGGCGTCAGCAGCGATACGCGCAAGATCCAAGCCGGCGATTTATTCGTCGCCTTACAGGGGCCGCATTACGACGCACACGAATTTTTGACGCAGGCGCGCGAGCTCGGTGCCGTCGGTGCCGTCACGAGTAAGCCGGTTGACGACCGTTTGCCGCAAATCGAAACGCGCGATACCCGCTTAGCACTCGGCGAGCTGGCAGCCCATTGGCGCACGCAGTTTTCCGTTCCACTGATCGCGATCACCGGCAGCAACGGCAAGACCTCGGTAAAAAATATGGTTGCGGCGATTATGGCCGAACGCGGACCGGGCTTGGTGACGCAAGGCAATCTCAATAACGACATCGGCATGCCGCTGACTTTATTACGTTGGCGCGATAGCGATCGTTACGCCGTGATCGAAATGGGTATGAATCATCCGGGTGAGATCGATTACCTCACGCGCATTGCGCGACCCACGATTGCGTTGATTAATAACGCCGCCGCGGCACATCTTGCCGGACTCGGGACGGTGGAGAACGTCGCGCGTGCCAAGGGCGAGATCTTTGCCGGACTCAATGACGACGGCGTTGCGATTATCAATGCCGACGACGAATTTGCGCCGCTATGGCGCGGCCTCGTCGGGAAGCGACGCATCATCAGTTTCGGTTTACAAAACCCAGCGGATGTCACTGCGACATTCACACCGGACCGCGCCGGTTACCGCTTACAACTCGCGACCCCACAAGGAGGCATTGCCATGCGTCTGCCACTGCTCGGTAAACACAATATCGCCAACGCACTTGCCGCGAGCGCCGCCAGCCTCGCCGCCGGCGCATCGCTGGAAGATATTCGTAACGGTTTGGAAAAGCTGCGTGGCGTCTCCGGACGCTTGGAGATCAAAACCGGTATCGGCGGTGCGCGCGTATTGGATGATACCTATAACGCCAATCCGGGATCGCTCGCCGCCGGGCTCGAAGTGTTGCGCGAGGCGCAAGGCGAGCGCGTGCTGGTGCTGGGCGATATGGGCGAGCTCGGTACCGCCGCGATCGACATTCACCGGCGTGTCGGCGAAATGGCACGCAAGGTCGGCGTCGATCGGTTTTATGCCGTCGGCGACCTGAGTCGTCATGCGATCGAAACCTTCGGCAGTGGCGGCGAACATTTTACGACGCACGAGGCGCTGATCGCGGCGCTGCGTAAACACATGCACGACAATATGACGGTGTTGGTGAAAGGCTCGCGCATGATGCGCATGGAGCGCGTGGTCACCGGCATCACGCTGCCGCGGGAGTCGGTCTAGTGCTATACGCACTGTTCGAGAGCCTCGCGCGCGATTACAGCTTCTTCAATGTATTTCGCTATCTCACGTTCCGCGCGATCGTGTCGGTGATCACAGCGTTGTTGATTTGCTTCTGGGTGGGACCGGCGATGATTCGCCGCCTGAGCTTCCATCAAATCGGACAACGCGTGCGCAGCGAGGGACCGAAGACGCATTTCAGCAAGGCCGGTACGCCGACCATGGGCGGTGCGTTGATCCTCGTGTCGATCTTTATCACGACTTTACTCTGGGGCGATCTGACCAATCGCTGGGTGTGGATCGTGTTGCTGACCACTATGGCCTTCGGTGGTATCGGTTGGGTCGACGATTATCGGAAACTGATTCACAAAAATCCCAAAGGCCTGCCGGCGCGTTGGAAATATTTTTGGCAAAGCGTGTTTGGCATCGGCGCCGCCGCGGCGCTGTATTTCACCGCACATAGTTCGGCCGAGACGCGCTTGATCGTGCCGTTTTTCAAAGACGTCGTGTTCGATCTGGGGCCTTGGTTTGTGTTATTGGCGTACTTCGTCATCGTCGGCACCAGCAACGCGGTGAACCTTACTGATGGCCTCGACGGGCTCGCGATTATGCCGACGGTATTGGTCGCCGGCGCCTTAGGGATTTTCGGTTACGCCACCGGCAACGTAAATTTCGCGACTTATCTCGGCATTCCGCATATCGCCGGCGTCGGCGAGGTGCTCATCATCTGCGGCGCCATTGTCGGCGCCGGTCTCGGTTTTCTCTGGTTCAATACTTATCCGGCGCAAGTCTTTATGGGCGACGTCGGTGCGCTCGGTTTGGGCGCGGCCTTGGGCATTCTCGCAGTGGTGGTGCGCCAGGAAATCGTGCTGTTCATCATGGGCGGCATCTTTGTGATGGAAACGGTTTCGGTCATGTTGCAGGTCGCCTCGTTCAAACTCACCGGCAAGCGCATTTTCAAAATGGCGCCGCTGCATCATCACTACGAATTGAAAGGCTGGCCGGAGCCGCGCGTCATTGTGCGCTTTTGGATTATCAGTTTGATTTTGGTCTTGATCGGTCTCGCGACCTTGAAGATTCGGTGATGCCGGCACTCGCAATGACTACGCAGCGACAAGCAATCGTGATCGGTCTCGGGCAGACCGGCTTGTCTTGCGTCGCTTATTTGACGGCGCGCGGATATCGCGTGACGGTGATGGATACACGTCCGACACCGCCGCGGCAGGCCGAGTTACAAGCGCAGTATCCCGCGGTCGAATTACACACCGGCGGTTTGCGTGCCCAGGCCTTGCTCGCGGCCGACATCATTGTCGTAAGCCCGGGCGTGTCGCTGAAGGAACCGGCGCTGGCGCAGGCGGTGCGCGCCGGCCGTGCCATTGTCGGCGATATCGAGTTGTTCGCTCAAAACGCTACGGCGCCGGTGCTTGCGATCACCGGCGCGAACGGCAAGAGCACGGTGACCAGTTTAGTCGGCGCCATGTGCCGCGAGGCCGGAATGAATGCCGCGGTCGGCGGCAATATCGGCGTACCGGTATTGGATTTATTGGCGCAGCCACCCGCCGAGGTTTACGTATTAGAGCTATCGAGTTTTCAGTTGGAAACGACTCATAGTCTCAATGCGCGCGCCGCGACGGTTTTGAATATCACGCCGGATCACATGGACCGTTACGATAGTCTTGCGGAGTATGCCGCCGCCAAGGCGCGTATTTTTCACGGCGACGGTGTGATGGTATTAAATCGGGACGACGCCATGGTTATGGCCATGCACGACATGGTTACGCGGCAACGCCCGAACGTTAGCTTCGGCCTCAATCCGCCGCCGCGCGAAATCGATTACGGCGTCGTCGGCGACGGCGTCGATGAGTGGTTGGTGCGCGGCGCGCGCCGTTTATTGCCGGCGCGCGAAATTCCCTTACCCGGTCGCCACAATATCGCCAACGTGCTCGCGGCGATGGCGCTCGCGGAATCGGTCGAAGTGCCGGTCGACGCCATGACGCGCGCCGTGATGCGCTTCAAAGGCTTGGCACATCGTACGCAACTCGTCGCGGAAGTCGACGATGTGCGCTGGATCAACGACTCCAAAGGTACCAACGTCGGCGCCACGGTGGCGGCGCTCAACGGCATGACGCAACCGGTGATTCTGATCGCCGGCGGCGACGGCAAGGGTCAAGATTTCTCCGCCTTGCGCGCGCCGCTCGCGGAGCATGCGCGCGCGTTAGTACTCATCGGTCGCGATGCGCCCGCGATCGAACGCGCGGTTCAAGGCGCAGTCGCGATCGCGCACGCGCGCGATATGCACGACGCGGTGCGACAAGCCGCGCGTCTCGCCCAAAGCGGCGATGTGGTGTTGTTGTCGCCGGCCTGTGCCAGTTTCGATATGTTCAAGAATTACGAGCATCGCGGCGCGGTATTCGCGCAAGCGGTACAACAAGAAATCGTGGAGGCGCGCGCATGAGTGCCGAGGCGCTAGTCACCGAGCGCACGCGCAGCGCCGGACGCGAATGGGCGCAGTGGGACCCGTGGATTACACGTATCGTGCTCACGCTGCTGATTTTGGGCGCGGTGATGGTGTACTCGGCGTCGATCTCGATTGCCGAGCGTAGCGGCAATAGTGCGCGTTACGCCTTGCAGCATGTATTTAATATCGGCCTCGGTTTGGCGCTCATGGCCTTGGTCATGCGCAGTCGCATGCGTTGGTGGGAAAAGGCCGGCCCGACACTTTTGGTCGGCGGCATCGTCGCCTTGGTATTGGTGTTGATCCCGGGTATCGGTACGCATGTCAACGGCAGTTCGCGCTGGCTACGCCTCGGGTTCGCCAATGTGCAGCCGTCGGAATTCATGAAGCTGTTCATGCTGGTGTATGTCGCGGGCTATCTCACGCGCAAGCACGAGGAGTTGAAAAACTTTACCCAGGGCATTTTGATGATGAGCCTCGTGCTCGCGGTGATCGGTGCCTTGCTATTGCTCGAGCCCGATCTCGGCACGCTGGTGGTGACGTCGCTCACCGTGTTCGCGATGATGTTCCTCGCCGGCGTGCGCTTCTGGCATTTCACGGCAACCTTCGGTGCCGGTATCGGCGGCATGGTCCTGCTCACGTTGTTGTCGCCGTATCGCATGAACCGCGTCACCGGTTTTCTCGATCCCTGGTCAGACCCGTTCAATAAGGGCTTCCAGTTAGTTCAAGCCTTGATCGCGTTCGGCCGCGGCGAAATCTTTGGTGTCGGCCTCGGCGCGAGCGTCCAGAAATTATTTTATCTACCGGCGGCGCATACCGATTTCCTATTCTCGATCATCGCAGAGGAGCTGGGGCTGATCGGCGTGTTGACGGTAGTCGGCTTATTCAGCGCCTTCATTGTGCGCGCGTTCATGATCGCGAAGCAGGCCGAGCGTGCCGGCAGCCTCTACGCCGCGCGCCTGGCGCAGGGCATCGGTTTGCTGCTCGGCATGCAGGCCATGATCAATATGGGCGTGAACATGGGTCTGTTGCCGACCAAGGGATTGACCCTGCCGTTCATGAGTTACGGTGGCAGCAGCATTCTCGTGTGCTGCATATTCGCCGGCCTCTTGCTACGCATCGAGCGCGAAACGCGTACCGGAGCGACGCGATGAGAGTGTTACAGAGCGACGCGATCAAGTTCTCCAAACGCGGCGCGGGAGTAGTCTTATGTCGCAACGCGATGAGCCGCTTAGGAGCAACGCGATGAGCTGCCTACTGGTACTTGCCGGCGGCACGGGTGGCCATGTGTTTCCAGCGTTGGCGGTCGCGCGTTTATTGAAGGCGCAAGGGGTGCAAATCGTATGGCTCGGCACGCGGCGTGGACTCGAAGCGCGCGTTGTGCCCGCCGCCGGCTTTGACATCGAATGGGTCAGCATCGAAGGCTTGCGGCGCACGCGCATCATTAGCTGGATCTCATTACCATTTCGCTTGCTCATCGCGATGTGGCAAGCCTGGCGGGTGGTGCGGCGACGCAAACCGGATGCGGCGCTGGCTATGGGCGGTTTCGTTTCCGGCCCGGGTGGTTTGGTGTGTTGGCTCACACGCACGCCCTTGGTGATACACGAACAAAATGCGGTCGCGGGATTAACCAATCGGTGGTTGGCGCTGCTCGCACGCGAAAAACTCTGCGGCTTTCCGAATGCGTTTCGCGAACTACCCGGCACGGTGCACGTCGGCAATCCGGTACGCGAGGATATTTTGGCCTTAGCGCCGCCGGAACAACGTTATGCCGCGCACACCGGCGCCTGTCGCGTGCTGATTGTTGGCGGCAGTCAGGGCGCGCTGGTCTTTAATCGCGTCGTACCGGAGGCCTTAGCCTTGGTGGTGCCGCAACAACGGCCGAGCGTTTGGCATCAAGCCGGACGCACGCGTGCCGCGGCGACGCAAGAACGTTATACCGCCGCTGGACTCGAGGCGAAGGTCACGGAATTTATCGACGACATGGCGGCGGCGTACGCCTGGGCCGATGTCGTGATCTGCCGCGCCGGTGCCATGACGGTCGCGGAAATCTCCGCTGCCGGTATCGCTGCGGTATTTGTGCCGTATCCATTTGCCACTGACGATCATCAAACCGCGAACGCGCGCTTCTTGGCACAGCGCGGCGCGGCGCTGTTGGTGCCGGAGAAGGAATTCACACCGGCGTATCTCGCGCAATTATTGCAAAGCTTCGCCGGTGCGCGCGCCGGTTTGCAAAAGATGGCCTTAGAGGCGCGCAAGTGCGCCATGCCCGACGCGACGCAACAAGTCGCGCGTCGCTGCCGCGAGGTGCTAAATGCATAGAGGTCTGCAAGATCGCGTCAAGCACGTGCACTTCGTCGGCATCGGCGGCGCCGGCATGTGCGGCATTGCCGAGGTGCTATTCAATCTTCAATTCACGATCTCCGGCTCGGACTTGGGCGAGAACGCTAATACGCGACGCCTGCGCCAACTCGGTATAAAGGTGCATATCGGTCATGCCGCGTCCTGCATCGAAGGCGCCGACGTGGTTGTGATCTCGTCGGCGGTGCATGAGGATAATCCAGAAGTACAGGCAGCGCGCGCGGCCAAGGTGCCGGTGATTCCGCGCGCGGAAATGTTGGGCGAGTTGATGCGCCTGCAGCGCGGTATCGCCATTGCGGGTACCCATGGTAAGACCACGACCACCAGCTTAATCGCGAGCATACTCGCCCATGGTGGTCATGATCCCACGTTCGTTATCGGTGGACGTCTTAACAGCGCCGGCACTAATGCGCGCTTGGGACGCGGACATTATTTGGTCGCCGAGGCGGACGAAAGCGATGCCTCGTTTTTACACCTGCAACCGATGATTGCGGTTGTGACCAATATCGACGCCGATCATATGGCGACTTACGGCAACGACTTCGGCAAGCTCAAACAGACCTTTATTGCGTTTTTGCACAATCTACCGTTTTACGGTTTAGCGGTGCTGTGTCACGACGATCCGGTGGTGCGCGAAATATTGCCTGAGGTGCACAAGCCGGTGGTGACCTATGGCATCGATACCGATGCCGAGGTGCGCGCTACCGATATTCGGCAAGACGGAATGAATATGCATTTCCGCGTCGATATGCGCGGCGAGCGCGATTGGCTGCGCGTGAGTTTGCATCAACCCGGTATGCACAATGTATTGAACGCGCTGGCGGCGATTACCGTCGCGCACGAAATCGGTACCGGTAAGGATGCGATCGCCGCCGGTCTCGCCGAGTTCGGCGGCATCGGTCGCCGCTTTCAAATCAACGGCCGTATTAAACGCACCGACGGCGATATTTTATTCGTCGACGACTATGGCCATCACCCGCGTGAAATTGCCGCGACGATTCAAGCCGCGCGTAGCGGGTGGCCGCAACGTCGCCTGGTTGTGATCTTCCAGCCACATCGTTATACGCGCACCCATGATTTGCTCGACGACTTTAGCAGTGTGTTGAGCGAGCTCGATATCGTCTTTGTCTGCGAAGTCTACGCCGCCGGCGAGGCACCAATCCCCAGCGCCGATGGACGCGCGCTCTGTCGTTCGATTCGTGCGCGCGGCCGCACCGATCCCATTTTCGTCGAGCATGTACAGGATCTGCCGCTGTTATTGCGCGACGTCGTGCGCGCAAACGATTTGGTGCTGACACTCGGCGCCGGCAG
>CAZCAK010000030.1:0-10888 GCA_964496605.1 uncultured Acidiferrobacteraceae bacterium
ATCGACGATCTCCTCTCCGATGATCTTCATATGGAACGGGCACGCCGTTTCCGACGCGTTCTCGACGTTCACGGTGACGACCAATCCGGCGTGAACGATCTCGTCGAACGGAGGAATTGATGGCGCAGACGTGGCGAATCGCGTGGCCGGGACCTTCAATCCCGGATGCCACAAACTGCGCGCACCGAAGAACGCTCCGGTGATGGCGAAGTTCGCCGCGATGTCGTCGTCGACCTCGAAGCCCTTCGCGATGAGGGCGCGGGGCCAGATCCCGAAGGACTTCTGAACGGTCTCAGGCAACCCAGGAACCCCGGAATTCGGCACGTCGTAATCGACGCCGAAGTAGTACGTGCGAACGTCGCCCGGCGGGATGATATCCTTCGGATCGTACTTCACCTCCAGGTAATGCGTCGGGATCCCTACGCCTCCCCCGGCGACGGCTTTCTGGACGCGTCCCGGCTCGTACTCGCGCTTGACAGTCTCGATCGCCTCGGTCGTGAGCGTCTTGATCGCGACGGCGAGTGCAGCGATGTGCCTCTGCACGGCCTCGATCTCATTCTTGAGAGCTGTCTTGACGACGTCGTTCATGCGATCTCCTTGTTGGGCTTGTTGGACTCGGCCTTTACTTCCTTCCCGACCACGGAGACGCGGCAGGCACGCTGCCGATCGGACGTGTTGCGGACCACGACGGAGATCACGTGCCGCCTCTCCGCCACCGGGTAGTCGGGCTGCGGCATCCCGGGCGCGGTGCGCTCACCGGGGATTTCAGGGCCGCCTCCAGGAGCGGTCGGAAACGCGTTCTTTGACCCCATGAACGCGCCGACCAGCGCGAACTCCGACGGGATCCGGATCTCCTGCGGCTTGAAGCGCTCCAGCGTGCCGAAGTCTCCGCGCCGCGTCTCCGGCATTCCCGGCCAACCCGTCCCTTCCTCGTACGTCACGGCGCCGAGCTGGATGGTCGTCGTCTCCCCTGCGGGAATGATTTCTCCGCTCGATGCCGCGTAGATGATCCGCTCATCCTCGACGATGCGGGTTGGCGGATCGGGGACGTAGGCTGCACGTTCCGCCGCTTCGGCAGCCGCTTCGGCAGCCGCTTTCGCGAGGCGATCGAGCGCGAACCTTCGTTCCCGTAGAAACACCACGAGCGGCTGGATCTTGTCGTAGTCGTCGCCGACCGCTTTCTTGATCGCTGATCGGCCGTCAGCGCATTCACGGCGCCGTCCATGACGAGGGCGTCGAGCATTGATGTTGATGCGCCGTCCATGACCTCGACGAGGATCCGGACCTGGCTTTCCGTCAAGATCCCGGGCGCGTCGCACTTACCGCTCGTCCACTCGCCGAAGATCTTCACTGTTGACGATGCTGCGAGACCTCGCATGAACGTCTCGATGACCTCGGCTTCCATCGTCCTCTGAGTTGTGGGCGTGGGTTGCTCCTTGCCAAGAACCCCGGACTGGAAGCCGTCTCCGTACGCCTTCGCGAGCGTGGTCAGCACGCCGCCGAGCCCTCGGATCAGATCCGTCCGCGAGGCCGCTAAGCGCGCGTCCGTTTCGACGCGGAGCGTGGCGTACTTCGACGCGATCGAAAGCGCCTCCGCGATCGCGATGACGATCTGATCGTCGGCCTCCAGCGTGCGCCCATGCGCGGTCCCGTCCGGTGCCGTCTCGACGTAGTGGAACAAGGTCTTCATGCGAGATCTCCTCTATGATACGCTGTGACCGGAGAACGCCGCGAGGAACCGGAGCGGCGCTTCGCCGATGTTCTCGACGTTGAACGTGATCTGCCACCCGGGCGCGCACGCAGGCAACGTCCACGGTTGTCCCAGCAGATCGACAGCCTTCTTGTCGACGACGATCTTGAGCACCTTGCCGTCGAACAACGCCTCCTCGATCTTCGCCAGACCCTCGAAGTCGACCGCGAACGGCTCCGCGATGATCGGGTCCTGGTTCACCTTTCCCGTGTTGCGGGCTCCGACGAAGATCTCGCGGATCAGGAAGTCCGATGCACAGTCGCGCTTGACGAAGAGGCGCTCGCCCTTGAAAAGCTGGTAGCACGAGGCGACGATCGAGACGACCTGCTTCGGTTCGACGAGGCCGCCGGCCGGTGCGCGATCCGTACCGAAAAGGTAGCGCCCGTTGAGGCTGTCGAACCCGAGCCACGCGGGTTCCTTTTTCATCAGAGGAACGCGCTTCAGTGGCGGCGACTCCGTCATGTTCTCCAAGAAACCCAATTTCATCCTCCTGACTACCTCAAGAACGGTTCGAACGCCTCCGCCGGCCCCCCGCCCGCGATCCCGGCCTCCGCCGATCTCTTCGCCGCCGGTCCGTGTCCGAGCGCGCGGGCGCAGCACGCCGCGATGAAGTGCGATCGCCACAGCAATCCGTGCGGATCGTGCGGCGCGCGCGGATCCGCCACCGCGTCCCGGGCGATCTTCGCGGCCCGCTGCGCGGCCTGCATCCCGGCCCGCGGATCCCCGTGGACCTTGCCGTCCGGCCCGATGTCCGCTGTGTGCCGGGCGAGCATGTACGCGACGTTGGGATTGGTCGGATCGGCTTGCAGCGCGCGCGCGAGCCGCGGGACCATCTCGTGCGGCATGTAGATCCCGAGCTGCTCGGCCGCGCACAGGTACTTCCAGGCCGCGTGCCGCCGCGCGTCTTCCGGCGCCTCCGCATCCATGAGCAGGAGCAGGTGCCAGCCGAGCGCGGAGACCATCTCCTGGGAGGCGCCCGCGAGATCGCCCTCGCACGCGGCGGAAAGCTGCTCCCGCGTCTGCGCGAGAAGCATGACGGCGCGCGCCTTCGAGACCGGGTCCTTCGCCTCGGCAAGCTGCTTCGACAGGAGCGGCAGATCGCGATCGCGGAGGCGCCTGGCGAACCGGGCCGGATCGGACGGCTTGTACTCGATCCAGCAGCCGGGGATCGTGATCGTCGGCACGCGATCCGGATCGTCCCGGTGCTTCGGCTCCTCGTGGATCGCGCCTTCGTAGCGCCAGGGGGATCCCGTCCGGAGGACGCGTGGGTAGAGGAACGATCCGGTCGGCGTCCGCACCTCGATGAGGAACGCGTCATCAGGGCCGTCGTAGGATGCGAGGAAGGCGCGAAGCGCCTCGCCGCCATGAAGCGTCTCGTCGGCCGAGAGCGAAAGCGCGTAGATCGCCGCATCGCTCTCCTGTTCATGGTCCGCGTCGCATCCGCACCGCGTGCTTGTTTCCTCCAACTCCAACGCGCGGTTCCTCGTCGTCGCGTAATCCACGAACGACTCCTCGTGGATGTCCACGTTCGCTTCGTCCTTGAGAGCTTCTTCAAGGATCGCGATCGTCCCGTCGGTCGACCCCGAATCGAGGATCGTGTACTTGTCCACGATCCCGCGCACGGATTCGACCGTCCTGGCGATGGCGTGCGCCTCGTCCTTGACGACGGCGACGAGCGCGAGGAGATGCCGTTCCATCGGCTACGGCTTCACCGTGACCGACGCGATCGCCGCGCTCGGCGCTCCCTGGATCTGCGCCACCTCGGGCGGCATCCCGGCGGGTGCGGAAGGCTGTGCCGGGGCCGGAGCTGCGGGGCGCGGCTGGGCGCGGCGTCCGTTCGGGGGCCTCGCCGGAGGCGCGGCCTGGGACGGCACGACGGCCAGCGGAGCTGTAGGCTGCCCCTGCGCTCCCGTGTTGTCCACTTCGATCGTCTCCTGCGCCTCCTGCGCCTCGGCGACCGGAGCCTTCAGCCCGTCCACCTCGTTGCGGATCGCGTCGATCTTCTCGTTCAACCCCCCGAGCACGGCGCCCATTCCGCCGACCGCCGCGCCGAACACGTTGACGAGGCTCTCGACCACTGTGCCCAGGCGATGGACGACCTTGCTGAGCGCCTGCGTGCGCCCGGCGGTTTGCGCGATCGGATCGCCGGCCGGATCGTTCGGCAGGGCCAGATCCAACGACATCGCGCTCAACTCCCGCACCTGCTTGATCAGCCCTTCGAGCAGCGCGTCCATCTTGGACGGCTTCGGGGCTTCCGGCGCTTCGTTCTGATCGGCCATTGGTCTACGACTCCTTGACTGCGTGTGTGGAGGAGGCTGCGGCGCGCTTGTCGATCGCCGCCTTGCGGTCCTTCAGGATCTTCAGGACGGGCGCGAGCTTGTCGATGTCGCCGCCGAGTGCGGCCATGATGTTCGCGTACTGCGTCGTCGTCAACTGATCGTCCGATCCGTCGGTGATGAGCCGATCCAGATCGTCGACGGGCGCCTTGTCGTTCAGAATGTCCACCAAGATCCGGACCTGCTTCTCGTCGAGGATCCCGGGCGCGAGTCGCTCCCCTGCATCGGTCCAGTCCCCGAAGATCTTGTGCTTCTCCTCGGAGGACAGGCCGCCCGCCTTCTCGTCCATGACGGCCTCGATCGCCATGCTCTCGGCCGTGCGCCCCCCCGGGACGTTGACTGCGCCGCCCGTCACCTTCTTGAGGAAGTCCGGCAGGAGTCCCGCGATCAAGGCCACGCCCTTGCGCTTGACCGTGAGCTTCAGCTCGTGCTCGGCCAGGATCATGTCGCGCTCGACCTTGTTGTTGAGCGCCTCGTTGTTCTGCCGGGCCAAGGCCATGTTCGCGTCGAACAATTCCTTGATCATCCGGTCCTTCTCTTGGTTCCGGTCGATCTCCAGCTTGAGGCTCCCGCCGAGCACCTGCGCGACCAGCTCGGCGTAGAACCGTCCGTCCTGGAGGACGACTTCCGCGCGCTTGCGGATGATGTCCCCGCCGAGCGGATCGATGTCGTCGTCATCCCCGTCGCGCGTCGACGATCGGCCGTCGATCTTCACGATCCCGCTTCGCGGGAGGCACTCGATCGTCTTGCGGGCGAACTCGGCGCCCTTGACCGGGGATCGCGCGACGACCACGAACCGTCGCGGCTGGCGCATCTGGTCGGCCTCGTCCTGCATCTCCTCGATTAGCTCGTTGCAGACCGCGATGAGAAGCTCGCGCTTGACGCCGCCCTCGGCCTTGAGATGTCCGACCGGTCGACGGCGCAGGCAGTTGCCCTCCGCCTTGCCCGTGCGCCCGAGGAGCTGCGTCACGATGAACTCGTTGGCCTGCTCGTCCCCCTGGAAGCATCGCTCGGCCCACTTGACGAGACCTTCGTCCAAGATGGACGGCGTGGACTTGTCTTCCGGGATCTCCGGCTTGTCCTTATCCTTCTTCTTGTCCTTGTCGCTCACTTGAGCCAGCTCCAGATCGACGACTTCTTCTCGACGGACGGCGGCGACTTGAGCGCGGCCTTGAGCGCGATCCGATCGTCGAGCGCCTTGGCGATCCGCTTCCGATCGTCGATGGAGGGCGTGGAGGCCGTGATGATCTTCTCGACGGTCCGCCCGCGATCCTCGCGTTCGACGATGTTCCTCGCTCCGAGGACGTAGTCGGTCAAGACGTCGATCTGATCCTGCGCGGGAGCAACAGGTGCGGGGGGTGGCGTTTGGATGACGATCGTCGGCTGCTGCGGCTGCTCCTGCGTGGGGAGCGGTTCCTCCGCCGGCTTGCCGAAAGCGAACGCGCCGAACACGCTGGGCGACTTCGGGTTGCGTGGGACGAATGCGCGATCGGCCTTCTCCGACTTCTCGCGCTTGCGGACACGCTGCTCCTCCTCGACCTGGAGGACGAGCGCCATCGTGGCGTCCCGGATGAAGTCCGATCGCGTCTTCGATCGCGCCTTCGCCGCCGCCATCACGCGCGATTCCTGCTCGTCGGACAGGCGCAGGTTCACCTGATTGGGGAACGTCCTGTAGACGCCGGGTTTCTCGCGGGGGCTCTGCGCAGCCATCGCCGGGACTAAAACACCTCGGTTGGAACCGTGCAAGAAAAATCGTGAATAAGTGCGGATAGTTACCTACAAACCACCTTTCCCGTCGGTGAGCATGGCTTAAAGCGCCGATCAGAATCGTTCTAACCATTCGTTGTTATTCACGTTTTTGTCCTTTATGCTGCATTTCGTCGACCCCAACATCCCGCTGAGGAGAATGAACGCATGGGCTTCCTGGATCGCTTCACCACCGACGTCTCCCACCTCGACGTCCGCCACGACCACGGCCTCATGTCGCACGCCGTCGAGACCGGCGAGTACCTCGGGTTCTCCTACCTCGCGGGCCGGGTGAACACACAGTACGGCGAGCGTGCCAAGTGGCGCGGCCACGATCTCACCTACGTCGCGGGCGTCGCGGGCAAGGCCCTCGCGGTCGCGGCCGACGTCTTCGGCTTCGGCGACGGCTGGTCGCACCACGCCAACACGGCGTCGAACGCGCTGCTCGGCGCGCACTTCTGCGCCAAGGGCGCCGAGGATGGCCTCGCGGCGGCTTCGCCCTCGAAGCAGATCGCCGCCGCGTCCGCTCCGGCGATCCCGGCGGGCAAGAAGACCACGGCCCTCGGCGCGATCCCCCCGGCGCCGCAGCCCGGCAAGTTCCTCGACCTGAACAAGGTCGCCGCCATCGCGGCGATGTAGGGCCGACTCGATCTTTTCCGTCCCGCATGAGGCGGGGCTTGTAACACCCGGGCGCATGAGGCCCCCGGCGAAGGGACGCCGCATCCGACGCAGCAAGGCATGAGGCCGAGGCGGACGTGGCGGGCAAGGACCGGAGGCGCGTCGCGCCCTCGGATGATCGACCTCAACGGAACGGACGCGCGACCTCCGCGGAGGATCGCGCAGGAGAAGAACCATGCCCTACAGCGTGCAAGACGCCATCGACGTGTTCGGCGCCGAGAACGTGCAGGCCCTCGGCCTCATCCCCGGCGGCTACGAGGAGATCGGCTACGGCGCCGATCGCACCCGCGGCGGACAGGATCTCGTCGGCGCGGCGCAGGTGCTCTCGGCCCTCCAGGCGGGCGGCCCCGGCACCAACGCGCTCCTCGCCCGGAACGCGCTCCAGAAGCCGGCGCTCCGCGGCGTGCCCCTCACCCGCATGAACGAGAGCCAGGTCCCGATCAACGTCTTCGGCACGACCGGCCAGACGCCCTCGGCGACCATCCAGCTCATGCAGCACTTCCGGCCGGAGAAGCTGGTCGTCATCGAGCAGCTCAACAACAACACGATCAACAACCCGGCGCAGCTCCAGGTGCTCACGGGCGCGTTCGTCGGCGCGATGAACATGTTCCCGACCGCCCCGGGCGTCGGCACCGGCATCCACTGCGGCGCCTTCGGCACCAACTCGCTCGGCACGGGGATCATGTGGTCCACGGCCAAGCCCGCGATCGTGATCACGCTCCAGGTCAACTTCCTCAGCACCGGCACGTTCTGGGGTACGATGTATGGGAAGACGCTTGCATGACTTGCATGCACGTTCGATGAACATCTCGAACTGCAAGCACGGCAAGCGTAACAAGTCCCACCAGGGCCGCGCCGTCGTCAGGCGGCGCGGCCTTTTCTTGTCGAGGTTCTAACGGACGTGAAACTGCCGGAGAATCATCTCAGCACGCTCCCGCTTGCGGTCCAATACGACCGACGCGTTTGCGTACAGATGGTGGATGATCTCCGTCGCCGTGTTGCCGGTTGTGGAGACAGTCCACACACCAATTCCTTCAAAAGGACGCAACGAAGCGAGTCCGTTGTTCTTCAAAAAATCGGCGAAAACCTCGACCAGCGAACGCTGTCCGGCCAACCGGACTCCGGGGTAATTCATGCCACCGATCGGGTAAACGCCAAGAGACCCATCACCATCAACCATACCGCGCCAAAAGTCTCGCGACTTGGCAACCTCTGGAACAGGAACGCGGAGTCTCTTGGTGGTGAATCCATACAACTCCAATGCCGCGCACAACCCTTTCGACCGAATGCTGAAATAGACGGTCGGTCCCGTATTGATACGTGGACCGCCCTCAAAGGCGGGTGCGGCACTTCGCGGAGCGTTTTCCGTAATTGCGTGCGTCGACCCGAGGAAAGCTCTGAACTTCTCCAGATGCTCACGATCGACGGCAGACAGCCCGACCGTGATCGCGGGGGCGCCGGCCGTCGCGCGGCTCTTCCTGGATTCTGTGATCACGTCCTGGTGCACGTTCCCGTCAGCCCACAAGAACCCGATCCAGTACAGGCTCTCGGGCGTGAGGACGTCGAAGGCTGCACCGTTGACCGTGCAGGTGCGTGGCTTCCCACCTGGCCGGCAGATCCCTGCATCGCGTACGACGTTGGACACGGTCTTCTTGCTGATTCCAAGTGCGTCAGCCGCCTCTTGCAGCTTGTACCCCTCGTCGCGGCACATCACGAGCGCACGCTCCCTCTGCTCGTCCGTGACGACCGGATTCATCTCGTGCGCGGCCTTGCGCACTTCGACGCCAAGACGACGGAGCGTGTTCCGGATGGTCACTCCGTCGACACGCTCCCCCAGCAGGATGTCCCGCGCAATGGCCTCGCTCGATTCTCCTGCGAGGTAGCGATCCAGGATGACCTTGTCTTGCTCGGTCGTGAAACGGCGCTTGCTCATGATGATTTCCTCGTTCAACGAACCCAAACGACGCCCGGCGAAGCAAGCCGCCCGACCGCGATCGCCCTGCGAAATTGCTCCGTAGGGGCAGGTGCAGGCACGATCTTCTCGGCGAGCACCGTCGAGGCCCCGAGCCTGAACCGAACGGGCCCGCCGTCCGTCGCGTACTTCCCGAGATCGATCAACTCCTCGCACAAGTCGAGCTGCGCGAACGAGAAGGCAAACGCGGGCAATTTCCCGGTGACGGGACCAATTGTCTCCGGCAACGCGTTCCACGTTTTGTTGTCCGACGAGAACAAGCGCGCCGTTGTGGACGTCGTCGTGGGGCGCGCCCCGTTGTCCCTCAAGGCCGCGAGGAAGATCACGAACCGGTCGTCCTCTCCGGCGAAGAACGCGTTCGCCTTGTCCGGCCGCGCAGTCGATGATCGATGCAGCCAGAACGTGCTTCCGGCCGCGTCGATGTCCGCGCACTTCCGCAAGAAGATGGCGTCCGCGCTCTCCCCGGCGTGCGGCCCCATCACGGAGAACACGACGCGGTTGGAGGAAAGCGCGGCGGCGAGCAGGTTCTTTGGCGCGTGTCCAGCGGCACCCTTCTTCAAGGGCGGAATGTTTACGTGGAACACGCTCAGATGGAGTTCGGCGAGCGCGTTCCGCATGACGTCGCTTTGCGTCCACGTTCCCCCCGGGAACTGCGCATCGAATTGCTCCACGAGGGATTCGAGCGCCGCTTTCTCGGCACCGTTCAAGCGGACCATGATCAGGTGGCGGCGGTTGCGTCCTGCGATCTTGTTTTCCATGCACCCTTTGTATAGCACGGATCACTCGTTGTCAAGGACGGTGCGCGCATGAGCATGCCCTACATCGTCTGGTCCGCCGGCCTCTTCGACGGCACCAACCGCGAGGAGTCCGAGGACACGATCCTCAAGCTCCTCGCCGTCCTGGTCGATCGCGACTGCCAGTACCTCCGCGCCCACCCGGACACACCCAAGCTCTACGACTCAGGCGTGGAGTACGCGCTCCCGGATCAGATGACCCACGCGCCGGATCCGAAGAAGCTCGCGCGCCTCAACCAGTTCATCACGAAGGACATGGGCTACGACGAGGAGACCGTCGACATCGTCGACACGGTCCTGCGCGGCTGCGAGATCTTCCGGGACATCCCGGTCATCCTCAAGAAGCGGCTCGTCGATTGCTTCCCCCTCTCCCAGAAGATCATCGTCCGATCCCGATCCACCGGCATGTACGAGCTGTTGGCGATTGGGGACTTGCGCCACGTATATCCCCATTACGAGGCGCTCTCCTACAACTTCTCCAAATCTCGCTACGAGTTCCGCGCGATCGTCGGATTCGTGGATAAGGGTGAAAAACCAGTCTCTTGTGCGCGCTTGTCGAACGGGACCGATCTGATCTCCACCGACTCGCACTCGTTCTGGTCGCTCGACGGGCAAATGCAGTCCGGCGGCATGTCGAATTCATTCCGGATCGGCACGCGGACCATGGGCGAATATGTGGAGACCTACACGGATTGGCAGGCCGGCAGAATCTCTGCTGGTCAACGTGGTCGTCGTTCACGAATTCTTCAAGCTTCGCAGATCCCCGCGTTGGATGCAGTCCACGTCCCTCCTGCGCGGGCATATCTGGCCGGGATCTACGCTGCCGAGGGTTGGAAGGGGATCGGTACGACACGTATCGGGCAGCACAAGTCCCGTGTGCGAGCAAAGATCGAAGAAGCGCTTGTTGGGACAGAGACAGATTTCGCTTATTCCCCTGGGCGTGGAGCCACTCCGGGTAGTGGTGCGGAATATCGTCTTCGCGACGGTGGTAAGCATTCGAAAAACCCGTTGATCGCGATGATGCGAGGACAAGGGAACGATTCGTTCGACAAGAAGTTGCCACAGATGCTTCTTTCGGCGGACGCGGCGACCATCGCGCTCGCTCTCGAAGGCCACGGAGATGGAGATGCGTGGCTTCCGGGAGTCGGCGACAGCCATTACGAACGACCGAACGTGTCGGCGATCTACGCCACGTCCTCAGACATGCTCATGGAACAACTGCGCCTCGGGGCGCTGATCCTCGGACGGCCGACCTACACGTACCACCAGAAAGAACATCAGGGAGAAGGCCATTCGCCGATCTGGCGTCTCCATGAATACAACGAGAACGCGAGCAAGCTGCACGGACGCCAAAAGTTGATGAACGAGATGGTCCCCGGGTTGACGTTCGGCACCGTTCGCAACGCTCGGCCCCACGGCACGGCACACGTTGGGTGCATTGAGGTCGATGGCAACCACAACTTCTTCCTCGCGGACGGAACCCTCGTTTCGAACTGCGACAACCTCTCCTGCTACCGCGTCGCCGAGCTGCGCTGCGCCGGGATCGAGGCTGTCCCGTACATCATCTGGCGCGACACCCCCCGCGGCACGACCTACCACGCGCTCCTGCGCT
>CAZCAK010000031.1:0-10682 GCA_964496605.1 uncultured Acidiferrobacteraceae bacterium
AACCTACGGCTACGATTGTGCCGAATGGAATACGACTTATTATCCCGAGATGTTGCCATACGACTGGCGGTTTTGTTTTTTTAGCAATCAATTCCGCGCGGTGCTGATACCGGGCGAAGTGTTGCGCAATATCGACGCCGCGACGATCGCGCAATGGCGCGAGGACAGCGATCCGAAATTCCGTTTTGTGCTGGAAGTTGGCGCCGATCAGGCGCCGGAAATCGAACGCTTAATGCAGACGTTAATTCCCTTGGGTGCGCAGGTCGCCGGCTGGATATTGAGTAACAACACGACAGCATCCGACACGGCAATACGCGCGCTCGCGAGCACGACCCTGCCGATCGCGGTTGATACCTCGGCGGCGGAATTTGCGCGCCTAAGGACCGCCTTTCCGGCCGTGCGATTGACGCGCGTATGGCGTCCAACGCAAGAAGAATTCGCGTCGCAGGAGCACGCGGGATTCACCGTGGCATTGGTCGATCGCATCGAAATGCGATCGCTACGCGTGTTACTCGAGCGCCTGAGAACCGGTGTCGCACAGGGCGACACCGCCGGCTTATTTTTTTTACCGAGTGCGCAGGCACCGCGCCTGGCGCAAGAGGCGCGGGTGCTGACGGAATTGATGGGCTAGAGGGATTAAAAGCGCAAACTGACACCGGCAAATAATCCAATGCCCGAGGCGTTAAACCGATCGCCCCAGAAATCTCCGGCCTGTGCATAGAGTCCGCGCAGCTCGGTGTAGATCCCGAATAAGTCCCAGCGAAATTCCACGCCGGCATCGATCTGCAAGGCGAGGCCAAGCGCAGATTTAAAATTCATTCCCGAAGCCGAGGCGTCAATCAATCCGGCACCCACCCCAACGTACGGATAGGTGATGACGCTGATCTCTTGGTAACGTTTGAGCGTTGCCATCAGCAAACGCGATTTGATCGTGCCCTGCGCATTGCCGGGATTGCGCCAATCGTTATTGAAGCGCGTGAACTCGACGCCATAGGCGTTTTGTTCGCGCGTGCGACGCTCCCACGCGAGGCCCAGCACGGTGTCGGCGCTGGCGTCGAGATCGCGCTCGTTATCGCTGATCGATTGTGGGTCGTGTGACAGACGATGGATGCCGGTTTTTAGTATGACCGCGTCTTCCGCCGCGGCAGTGGTGCTAAATCCGATCGTGGCGGCGATGCTGCTAAAAACCAGTAGCGCCAAGGCTGGGAGCGAACGAGTGGCTAACATACGTCGTTTCCTTAAGGTCGATTGCGCGCGTATGCGCGCCGCCGCGATCATAACGAATGGACTATTGCTCGGCTATGCCTTAGTGTAAACGCGCATGACAATAACAAGCGATGCCAGCGACTCTCTGGTCGAAATCCGCGATCTCACGTTCAAGCGCGGCCGCCGCACAATCTTCGAGGGACTTAATCTGCGTATCCCGCGCGGCAAAGTCGTGGTCATTATGGGCGGCAGCGGCACGGGTAAGACGACCTTATTAAATTTCATCGGCGGGCGCCTGCGCCCGACCCGTGGACAAGTCTTGGTCGACGGGTCCGATGTTGCGCGACTCGATCGCGATGGGCTCTACGCCTTGCGCCAGCGTATGGGCATGCTGTTTCAGTCCGGCGCCTTATTGACCGATCTCGACGTGTTCGAAAACGTCGCCTTTCCAATACGCGAACATACCGCCTTACCAGAAGATTTTGTGCGTAGCATTGTCTTGATGAAGCTGGAGCTGGTCGGTTTGCGCGGCGCGCGCCATCTTATGCCGGCGCAACTTTCCGGCGGCATGGCACGGCGCGTGGCGCTGGCGCGCGCGATTGCGCTCGATCCCATTATGGTGATGTACGACGAGCCGTTCGCTGGCCTCGACCCCATCTCCATGGGCGTCATCGTTAAACTTATACGCGAATTGAACGACGCCCTCGGCATGACTTCGATCGTGGTAACGCACGATGTCGACGAGGCCTGCACCATCGCGGATTACATTTATCTTGTTGCCGAAAAAAAGATCATCGCGCAAGGCACCGCCGCCGAGATGCGGGCGACGCAGTCGGAGCACGTGCGCCAATTCATGGGCGGTTTGCCGGACGGACCGGTGCCGTATCACTATCCTGGTCGTGACTATCGAGAAGATTTGATCGGCCATGAATAGCTTGCGCATTATCGGTCGCTGGGTGTTAGGCGCCCTCGAGCGCATGGGCCGCGCAACCGTATTTCTGTTTCAGTTGCTGCCGGGCCTCGGTGTACCGCTAAGACGCGGCCGACTATTGCTACAACAACTGCATAATGTCGGCGTCCTGACGCTCATTATTATTTTGGTGTCCGGGCTATTCGTTGGCTTGGTCTTGGCGCTACAGGGCTATAACACCTTGGTGGACTTCGGCGCCGAGTCGCAACTCGGTCTGATGGTCGCGTTATCGCTGACGCGCGAACTTGGGCCAGTCGTCACCGCCTTGTTGTTCGCCGGTCGCGCGGGGTCGGCGCTTACAGCCGAGATTGGCCTTATGAAGGCAACCGAGCAACTCGCCGGAATGGAGATGATGGCGGTCGATCCGATGCGACGCGTGATCGCGCCACGCTTTCTCGCCGGATTTATCGCCTTACCGCTATTGGCGACCATGTTCACTGCAATCGGCATTCTCGGCGGTCATCTGGTCGGTGTTGGCTTGATCGGCGTCGATGCTGGTGTCTTCTGGTCGCAAATGCAGGCGAGCGTAGATGTGTATGATGATATTTTCGGCGGCGTATTGAAAAGTATCGTGTTTGGTTTTGTGGTGACTTGGATCGCGGTGTTCGAGGGTTACGATGCGGTGCCGACCTCGGAAGGTGTAAGTCGCGCAACCACGCGCACCGTGGTCAATTCATCGTTGGCGGTGTTGGGGCTGGATTTCATTATGACCGCACTGATGTTGCGGCCGGTTTAATCCGAAGGGGTTTTATGCAAAGACAAAACTTAGAACTGACCGTGGGATTTTTTGTTGCGCTGGGTTTGCTCGCGCTGACCATGCTCGCATTCAAGGTTGGCAACCTCAGCGCTGCTGATATCCGCGACGGATACAAAATCCGCGCGCGGTTTGACAACATTGGCGGTTTGAAAGCGAAGGCGCCAGTCACCGTCGCGGGCGTGCGTGTGGGCCGCGTCTCTGAAATCTATATCGACCCCAAAGATTACCAGGCGATCGCCGTACTCAACATTGGTAACCAACACAGCCTGCCGCGCGACACCAGCGCCTCGATTCTGACCAGCGGCCTCTTGGGTGAGCAGTATGTCTCGCTGGAACCCGGCGGCGCACCGGAGGTCTTAAAAGACGGCGACGAACTCAAGCTGACGCAATCGGCTCTGGTGCTGGAAAAGCTGATCGGTCAATTCCTATTTAGCAAGGCGTCAGAGTCGAACAACGCAAACGACAACAATAAGAAATAAATTTGCCGGCGAAACCGTTGGCGATAATTGGATCTCATTGAGGACTTTATGACGGATAGCAAACTGGAACGACACACGCGCCTACAATCACTTACGACATGGATGTTTGCGTTTTTGTTCATGCTCGCAGCTGGCGTCATTGGCGCCGCGCGCGCCACGGCGGCGCCGACGGCCGGCGGCGATGCGAATCCGGAGCAACTCATACGCAAGACCACCGACGACATCATTGCGCAGCTCAAGACGAACAAAGACGCCTATGCCAAGGACCTAAAAAAACTCTATGCCATGGTCGATCAACAAGCCTTACCGCTGTTCGACTTCGAACGCATGTCGCAATGGGTGCTCGGCCGGCACTGGCGCCAAGCGACGGACGACCAAAAGCAGCGCTTCGTGAAGGAATTCCGGGATCTGTTGGTGCGCACCTATGCCACGGCGCTGTTGAACTACACCGACCAAAAGGTCGCGATCTTGCCATCGCCGGGCAAAAGTAACCCCGATGAGGCGGTGGTGCGAACCGAGATTCAGCAGGGCGGTGGTGCACCCACGGTGCCGATCTACTACTCCTTCTATAAGGGCGATGCCGGTTGGAAGGTTTATGACGTTAATATCGACGGCGTCAGTCTAGTATCGAATTACCGCGGTATTTACGGCAGTAAACTGAAGACGCAAAACATGGATCAACTGATCGAAAGCATGGCGGCGTCCAATAAAAAGCCGGGCGCGCCCGCGGCCAAAGCCGGCAGCAAGGCGTCGTGATCGATTTAAAAGCACACGATGGCGGCTTTCGCGTTGCCGGCGAACTCACCTTTAATACGGTATCGGGCAAGTTACCACCGATGGCAGCCGGCAAGGCGATCGAAGTCGATTTGGCGGCAGTCACTAAAGCCGATAGCGCCGGCGTCGCTTGGATGTTGGGCTGCCGTCGCGCGGCAGATGCTAACGGTGGCACGGTCCACTTTCGACATATTCCGCCCCGACTGCAGGACCTGATTCGCGTCTACGGCCTCGCTGACCTGCTATAGGCCTCGTAAAATACTTTTTTCGCCACTGCCGCCGGCGTATGCTGGGCGCCCAGTTCAACCCGTTTTGTTCCGCATTCCGAGCGACCCATGGTGACACCTGAAGATGTAAGACGCTGGATCGAGGCCGGCATGCCTGGCGCCAAAGTTGAGGTCAGCGGCGATGGCCAGCACTTCGACGCGCTGATCGTTAGCGATGCCTTCGTCGGCAAATCGACCCTGCAACAACATCAACTGGTGTACCGCGCGCTGGGTGATAAAATGCGTCAAGAAATTCACGCGCTGTCGATGCGCACGTTTACGCCCGACCAGCGCCCCGACTGATTCCGAGGATTACCATGAGTGTGCAAGAAAAAATTCAGCAGCAAATTACTTCCAACGATATCGTGTTGTACATGAAAGGTACGCCACAGTTTCCACAATGCGGCTTTTCCGGTCGCTCGGTGCAGATCCTGCAAGCCTGCGGCGCCAAGTTCGCGTCGGTGAATGTATTGGCGGATGCGGAGGTACGCGAAGGCATCAAACAATTTTCCAATTGGCCGACCATTCCGCAGTTGTATATCAAGGGTGAATTCATCGGCGGTTGCGACATCATGACTGAGCTTTATCAAAAAGGTGAATTACAAAAGCTTGTTTCCGGCACGCAAGCCTAATTGGCATGGCGCGGCGCCGCGTCTAGTATTCAAGGCCGCCTCTCGGCGGCCTTCATTTTTTTCTGGGGCATAGGGCGTGGATAAATTACTCGTCACCGGCGGTAACGGTTTGCACGGCGAAGTGCGCATCTCCGGCGCAAAAAATGCCGCCTTGCCGGTGCTGGTTGCGGCGCTCTTGAGCGAAGAGCCGCTGCAAATCGCGAACGTACCGCATCTGCAGGACATCACGACCACGATGGAGCTGCTCGGCCGTATGGGCGCGCATCTCATGGTCGGCGAGAAGATGACGATCGAGGCCGATACCTCGCAGGTGCATGATTTATGCGCGCCATACGAATTGGTTAAGACTATGCGCGCCTCGATTCTGGTGCTGGGACCCTTGGTCGCGCGCTTCGGTGAGGCGCAGGTGTCTCTGCCCGGTGGCTGCGCCATCGGCTCGCGTCCGGTGAATTTACATATTAAAGGTCTGCAAGCCATGGGCGCCGAAATCGAAATCGACGCCGGTTACATTAAAGCCAAAGCCAAACGCCTACGCGGCGCGCGCATTTTTATGGACACGGTGTCGGTGACCGGTACCGAGAATCTAATGATGGCGGCGACGCTCGCCGATGGTGTGACGGTTATCGAGAACGCCGCGCGCGAACCGGAGGTCACCGATCTTGCGCGTTGCCTCTGCGCCATGGGTGCGCAGATCGAAGGCGCCGGCACCGACGAAATCACTATTCGCGGCGTCGAGCGCTTACACGGCGCGCGTCATGACGTTATCCCGGATCGTATCGAAACCGGGACTTATCTGGTTGCGGCGGCGCTTTGCCGCGGACGATTGAAGTTGCGCCAGACGCGGCCGCATTTATTGGACGCGGTGCTGGAAAAATTGCGCGACGCCGGGGCACGTCTCGAGATCGGCGATGACTGGATCAGCATCGACGCGACGCACGGTCGAATGAATGCGGTGAATCTGCGCACGGCACCTTATCCGGCGTTTCCAACCGATATGCAGGCACAGTTTGTAGTATTGAACGCGATCGCCGCCGGTACCGGCACCGTGACCGAAACCGTGTTTGAAAATCGGTTCATGCATGTGCAGGAACTACAGCGCATGGGCGCCGACATCGAACTCGAAGGCAATACCGCGATTGTGCGCGGTGTCGAACGACTCAAGGGTGCGCCGGTAATGGCAACCGATTTGCGCGCATCGGCGAGCTTGGTATTGGCCGGATTAGTGGCCGAGGGTGAGACGGTGATCGACCGTATCTATCACATCGATCGCGGTTACGAATGTATCGAGGAAAAATTATCGCAGTTGGGTGCGCGTATCCGGCGTATTCCCGGCAGCGCGCACGCGAAGCGCCAAAGCGCGAGCGCCTAGGCGCAAGCGATTAAAAAATCATGAACGATAGCATCACCATCGCGTTGTCGAAGGGGCGCATGCTCGACGAGAGCCTGCCGTTGCTCGCGCGCGCCGGCATTGTCCCGAGCGAAGACCCGAATAAAAGCCGCAAGCTCATTCTCGATACCAATCAAGCGTGGATTAAGCTGGTCGTGATCCGCGCCGCGGATGTGCCGACCTATGTGCAATACGGTGCCGCCGATCTCGGCGTTGCCGGCAAAGACGTGTTAATGGAAAGCGGTGCGCATGGCTTGTACGAGCTCGCGGATCTCGGCATTTCGCGCTGCCGTTTAATGGTGGCGGAACCCGCAGCCCTGGCCTCACGCGACGATCCGCGTACTTGGACGCGGCTGCGCATCGCGACGAAATACGTCAACATCACGCAGCGCCACTTCGCCGCCAAGGGCATCCAAACCGATATCATCAAACTATACGGCTCGATGGAACTCGCACCGCTGGTGGGGCTCTCGGACCGCATCGTTGATCTCGTCAGCACCGGTAAGACCTTGCAAGCCAACGGCTTGGTTGAAATCGAGCACATCGCCGATATCAGCGCTTGGTTAGTCGCAAACAAGGCCGCGATGAAAATGAAATATGCCGTGCTCAAGGACGTCGTGACGCGGCTCAGTGCCACTGCGGTGCCGACGTCGATGTCACGCGTGCAAAATCAATGAGCATTCGTCTACTCAAAACCGATCAGCACGATTTTGCCGCCGAGCTGCGGCGCCTGTTGGCGCGCGGCGGCGAGCAAGATCTTGCGATCGAGGGCACGGTGCGCGACATCGTCAACGCCGTGCGCACGAATGGCGATCGCGCCCTCTTGGAGTACACCGCGCGCTTCGACCGTCTTTCAGTCGCACACGCACGCGATTTGGAAATCCCGCGCGCACGGATCACGGCGGCGGCGCAACGGGTGTCACGCGCGGGCTATGCGGCGCTGCGCGAGGCGGCGGCGCGTATTCGCGATTATCACGAACGCCAGAAAATTAATTCTTGGAGTTATACCGACAGCGATGGCAGCCTATTGGGCCAGCAGGTGACACCGCTCGACCGCGTCGGCTTATACGTGCCGGGTGGGAAGGCGGCGTACCCTTCGTCGGTGTTGATGAATGCCTTACCGGCGAAAATCGCCGGCGTTCCGGAATTGGTGATGGTGGTGCCGACGCCGGGCGGCGAGGTCAACGACTGGGTGATGGCGGCTGCAGAAATCGCCGGCGTCGATCGCGTGTTTGCGGTCGGCGGTGCACAAGCGGTGGCGGCGCTGGCCTATGGCACCGAGACGGTGCCGCGGGTCGATAAGATCGTCGGCCCGGGCAATATTTATGTCGCGACCGCGAAGCGCATGGTATTCGGTCAAGTCGCCATCGATATGATCGCGGGCCCTTCTGAAATCGTGATCGTCTGCGACGGCGCGACCCGCGCCGATTGGGTCGCGATGGATTTATTTTCTCAGGCCGAGCACGACGAGCAGGCGCAATCAATTTTATTATCGCCCGATGCGCGTTTTATCGACGAGGTGCGCGCGCGCATCGACGCGCTCCTGCGCGAGATGGAGCGCGGCGATATTATCCGCACCTCACTCGAACGCCGCGGCGCCTTGATTCAAACGCGCGACTTGAACGAGGCGATCGATCTCGTTAACGAAATCGCCCCGGAGCACTTGGAGCTGTCGGTGGAGCATCCGCAAGCCTTGGCGGCGCAGGTGCGTCACGCCGGCGCGATTTTCATGGGCCGCTTCACCGCGGAAGTTTTGGGTGATTACTGCGCCGGGCCGAATCACGTACTACCAACCGCGGGTACCGCGCGCTTTAGTTCTCCGCTCGGCGTTTATGATTTCCAAAAACGCACCAGTCTTATTATGTGCTCGCCGCAGGGCGCGGCGCGGCTCGGTGCCACTGCCTCGGTGCTGGCACGCGGCGAAGGCCTGACGGCACATGCACGCTCGGCGGAATTCCGCCTCGAAAAATAATGGACGGCGATCTTAAGCAACGCCTGGCGCGCTGGCTGCGTCCGGAGATTGCCGCCTTGAAGGCGTATCACGTGCCGGATGCGCGCGGCCTGATCAAGCTCGACGCAATGGAGAACCCGTACGGCTTACCGCCGTCGCTGCGCGATGCGTGGTTGGCGCAATTGCGCGATGTTGCAGTGAATCGATATCCCGATCCGCAGGCCGCGACGATACGTTCGCGCCTGCGCGCGCAATTGCAGCTCGCCGACGATTATGAAATCGTGTTCGGCAACGGCTCCGATGAGTTGATTCAAATCGTGCTCGCGGCATTTGCCGGTCATGGCCGCAGCGTATTGGCGCCGGTACCGACCTTCGTGATGTACGAACAGTTGGCGCGTATCGTCGGTCTGGAATTTAACGCGGTCGAGCTGCGCGAAGATTTCAGCCTCGATCTGCCGGCGACGCTGGAAGCGATTGCACGACTGCAACCGGCATTGGTATTCATCGCCTACCCGAATAATCCCACCGGCAACGCCTTCGCGCGCGACGATATCGAGGCGGTGGTGCGTGCAAGTCCGGGTATCGTGATCATCGACGAGGCTTATCGTGCCTTTGCCGACAGCGACGCCATGGATTTGCTTACACGTTACGAACACGTAGGCATCATGCGTACATTTTCCAAGGAAGGTATGGCCGGTTTGCGTTTGGGTTATCTCATCGTGCGTACCGCCGCCGCGACCGCGTTCGATAAAATCCGTCTGCCGTACAACATCAACGCATTGACCCAGGCGAGTATCGCATTCGCACTAGATCACGCCGCAGTATTCGCGCAACAGGCACAGGAGATTCGCCGCGAACGTACCGGCCTATTCGCGGCGCTGAATCGGCTGCCGGGTGTTATCGCCTATCCTAGTGCGACGAACTTTGTATTATTTCGACTCACCGCCACCGATGCGAACCAGGTGCACGCGGCGCTGCGTACGCGCGGCGTCTTGATCAAGAATCTTCACGGTGCGCACCCGCGACTGGCGCATTGCCTGCGCGTTACTGTCGGTACGCCGGCGGAAAATACCGCGTTTTTGACCGCCCTGCGCGCCACGATCGCCCCCGACATTTCTGCCGCGCCCTAGGCGCGTGGTAACATCCGTCGCATGTCCGCCCGCCAAGCCGCGATTACCCGCAATACCCTCGAGACCCAGATCGCGGTCGAGCTGCGTCTCGACGGCAGCGGTAAGTCGCAGCTCGCGACCGGCCTGCCGTTCCTTGAGCACATGCTGGATCAGGTCGCGCGCCACGGATTAATCGACCTCACCATTCGTGCGCAGGGCGATCTCCATATCGACGCGCATCACACGGTCGAAGACATCGGCATCGGCTTTGGTCAGGCGCTGGCGCAAGCGGTAGGCGATAAGAAAGGCCTGCGGCGCTACGGTCATGCCTACGTACCCTTGGACGAGGCGTTGTCGCGCGTCGTGATCGATTTGTCCGGGCGCCCGGGTCTTGAGTATGGCGTGGAGTATCCGCGTGCCCGCATCGGCGAGTTCGATGTCGATCTCATCCACGAATTCTTTCAGGGATTTTGCAATCACGCCCTGGTGACGCTGCACATTCATTGCCTGCACGGCAAGAATGCGCATCACATCGCCGAGACTATTTTTAAGGCCTTTGGCCGTGCCTTGCGTATGGCGGTCGAACCGGACCCGCGCATGCTCGGCACGGTGCCATCGACCAAGGGCAGCCTCTAGCGCCGGTTATCGGCGCCGTTCTATTTGCGATGAATCGGTAATGACCACGGTTGCGGTGCTCGATTACGGTATGGGCAATCTGCGCTCCGTATGTAAGGCGCTGGAGCATGTCGCGCCGAAGGCGCAGATAAAGCTAGTTGCCGATGCCGCCGGACTGCAAAGCGCCGACCGCGTGGTGTTTCCGGGACAGGGGGCGATCGCCGGCTGCGTCGCCTCGCTGGCGCGCGATAATTTGCGCGCGGCTTTGCTTGATGCCGCTGCGACCAAACCTTTTCTCGGTATCTGTCTCGGCCTGCAGGCGCTGTACGATTTCAGCGAAGAGGGCGGCGGGGTCGCCGGCTTGCAATTATGGCGCGGACACGTGCCGCTGTTTCCGCCGGCACGCATGATCGACGCCGACGGCACGCGACTGAAGGTGCCGCATATGGGCTGGAACCAGGTGCGCCAGACGCAGAAACACGCCTTGTGGCGCGGGATCGAGCAAAATACGCGGTTTTATTTTGTGCATAGCTACT
>CAZCAK010000032.1:0-10470 GCA_964496605.1 uncultured Acidiferrobacteraceae bacterium
GGATTATGGCGCCGAAGTCCTTGCGGACACGGTCGCGGCCTTGGATGAACATGGCATTGGACACATTGGCGGTGGAATGAATTTGGCGCAGGCACGCGCGCCAGTGATGAGAAATGCCGGCGGTCGTCGCTTTGCATTTCTCGCGTACTCGCTGACGCTGCCGGAAAATTTTTACGCCGAGGCTGACAAGCCCGGGACTGCCTTTGGCCATGCAGCGTATATTCGCGACGACATACAAAACGCACGCGCACAGGCCGACGCGGTTATCGTTTCGTTTCATTGGGGGCAGGAAGGTAAAACCGAACTGCGCGATTACCAAACGCGACTGGCGCATCTCGCGATCGACGCCGGCGCGATTGCGGTGCTGGGACATCATCCGCATATTCTGCAAGGCGTCGAGCGGTATGGCGACGGCGTGATCTTATACAGCTTGGGCAATTTTGTGTTCGGTTCGTATAGCAAAACCGCCACGCGCAGCGTCGTCGCGCAGTTGCGCTTTGATGTGACGCGGCCCACGGTTCGGCTTGCTGAGCTCGAGCTGATCCCAATTAATGTCGACAATATTGCGTTAAACTTTCAGCCGCAACGCCTGCCCGAAGACGAGGCACAGGCCGTGATCGGAGAGCTCAAGACCTTGTCGCAGGCGCTCAACACTCGAGTCGAACAACGCGGCGATCGTGCACGCGTCGCGTTTGCCAACGAATAATTTTTTCTTTACTTGCCACGATGCTGTCGGTTAAATGCCGCCCATGATTCGGCCCTTCGAGTTATTTGTCGGCTTACGCTATACCCGCGCCAAACGTCGTAACCATTTCATTTCGTTTATCTCGCTGATCTCGATGCTCGGCATCGCGCTCGGTGTCACCGCGCTCATCACCGTCTTGTCGGTAATGAACGGCTTCGAACGCGAATTGCGTGGGCGCATCTTGAGTGTGGCATCGCATGTGACCGTCACCGGGCCCGGCGAGCGCCTGGCGGATTGGCCGACGGTCGCAAACACGATTGCGCAAGACGCGCGTATCGTCGGACGCGCACCGTATGTCTTGGGGCAGGGAATGCTGGCACGAGGCAAGGCCGTGAGTGGCGTCATCGTGCGCGGTGTTTCGCCCGCAGACGAACCGCAAGTGTCCGATCTCGGCAAAAAAATGGTCACCGGAAAATTATCGACCTTGGTGCCGGGCGAATTCGGAATTATTTTGGGGCGCGAATTGGCCTGGAAACTCGATGCCGATCTCGGTACGCAGGTATCGTTGATAATCCCGCAGGGTCAGGTCACACCAGCAGGTTTATTGCCGCGTCTTAAGCGCTTCACTGTCGTCGGAATTTTTGAAATCGGCATGTACGAATATGACAGCGCATTGGCGTTGGTCCACATCGAAGACGCGCGCCGACTCTATCAAATGCCGGACGAAGTCACCGGCCTACGTCTAAAAGTAAACGATATCTATGCCGCGCCGACCGTCGGCCGCGCACTGGCGGCAAAACTCGGCGACGATTATCGCGTACGCGACTGGAGTCAGGAACACGTCAACTTTTTCCGCGCGCTTAAAATCGAAAAGACCGTGATGTTCGTGATTCTGTTGCTGATCGTCGCGGTCGCGGCGTTCAATATCATTTCGACCTTGGTCATGGTGGTCACTGATAAGAAATCCGATATCGCCATTTTGCGCACGCTCGGTGTCAGCGCGCGCAGCATCATGGGAATTTTTATGGTGCAGGGGACCATCATCGGCGTTATCGGGACCATGCTTGGCGTCATTGGCGGTGTCGCCTTGGCTTTGAACGTCGAGACCGTGGTGCCGTTCCTCGAGCGACTATTCCACACCAGCTTTCTCTCCGCGGATGTGTACTACATCAGCGAGCTGCCTTCAGAGATGCGCTGGCACGATGTGCTTAAAATTGCCGGCGCCTCATTCGGGATGAGCTTGATTGCGACCTTGTATCCCGCCTGGCGCGCGGCGCAGACGCAACCGGCGGAGGCCTTGCGCTACGAATGAGCGATAACGAATTTATTTTGCGCTGCAGCGGATTGGCCAAGTCATTCGATCAAGGCGAGATCGCGGTCGATGTATTGAAGGGTATTTATTTGCGCGTACGCCGCGGCGAGCAGATCGCCATTGTCGGCGCCTCCGGCACCGGCAAAAGTACGCTGCTGCAGATATTGGGCGGTCTCGATCGACCCAGCGCCGGCGGGGTCGAGCTCGACGGACAAGACTTATTCAAACTGAATGACAACGCGCGGGGCCGCTTGCGCAATCGCGCCCTCGGCTTCGTGTATCAATTTCACCATCTATTGCCGGAGTTCACCGCCGAAGAAAACGTCGCGATGCCTTTATTATTGCGCCGCATGGATGGCGCAGCCGCGTTTAACGAGGCGCGCGCTATGTTGACGCGCGTGGGGCTCGATCACCGCTTCCTTCACAAACCGGGTGAATTGTCTGGCGGCGAGCGCCAACGCGTCGCGGTGGCGCGCGCCATGGTCACCAAGCCCTTATGCGTGCTCGCTGATGAGCCGACCGGCAATCTCGATCGACGCACTGCCGAATCGGTGTACGAGTTAATGCTGGAATTAAACCGCGAGCTCGGTACGACCTTCATCGTCGTGACGCACGATACCGGTTTGGCTGCCCGTATGGATCGGGTATTGACCATCGAAGACGGCGTGATTAAAGATAATCCGCTGAAATAACGATCACGCTGTTGCGCATTCAAGGAGGAAGATGCGCCGCTCGGTACTCGCGTTCGTCGTTGGTGTCGCCTATGTGCAAACACTGGCGCAGTTACCGCCAATCGAAGTTGCATGGTGGTCACTGCCTTTGGCCGTCGTCGCGCTGCGCTGGCGTCACGCTATCCCGCTCGTTTTTTTGCCACTAGGTATTGCCTGGGGCAGTGCCTACGGCGCTCATCGTTTACATGATCGGCTCGCGCCGGAATTGGAAGGCCGCGATACCGAGATCGTGGGTGTCGTCGCCGACTTGCCGCAACGCGCGGCACAGGGCTGGCGTTTCGTTCTGGATGTGGAGCAGGCGGCCACTGGTGTGCCGCCTCATATCCTATTGTCGACCTACGATCGTAGTGTCGTGCCGCACGCCGGCACGCGCTGGCGTTACACCGTACGCCTGAAGCGTCCGCACGGGTGGCAAAATCCTGGCGGTTTCGATTACGAGGCGTATCTCCTGCACGCCGGCATTGGCGCCACTGGTTATGTGCGCGCGGATCCGGCGCCAACGCCGTTACCGATCTCACGCTATGCCTATCCCGTTCTGCGCTTGCGTGCCGATATCGGTGCACGCATCGGCGCGGCACTATCGGATCGCCCATTCGCCGGCACCATCGCTGCATTCGTCAACGGCGATCAACATGCGGTCACGGCGGAGCAGTGGCAGGTGCTGCAACTAACCGGTACCGCGCACCTACTGGCGATCTCCGGCATGAACATCGGCTGGGTCGCGGGCCTGATGTTTTTCTGCGCGCGCTGGCTGTGGTCGCGCAGCATGCGTTTGTGTCTATATTTGGCGGCGCCCCGATTCGCCGCCATCGCCGCCATCGCGGCGGCATTGATCTACGCCGCACTCGCCGGATTTTCAATACCGACACAACGCGCGCTCATCATGATCGCGGTGGCGATGCTGGCGACCGTGTTACAACGGCGCACGCAACCGTCACGGGTACTCGCCTTGGCGTTATTGCTTGTGGTGCTCTACGACCCACTAAGCGTCATGAGCGTGGGTTTTTGGTTGTCGTTCGTATCTGTTGCAGTCATCTTGGTGCTCATGACGACGCAGCCGCGGCCGTCCGCGCTGCAACAGTGGTCGCGGTTGCAGTGGGGCGTAACGCTCGCGTTGGTGCCGCTGCTCGTGGTCTGGTTTCACCGGGTGCCGCTGGCGAGCCCGATTGCAAACGCGATCGCCATTCCGGCGATCGAAATTGCCATTATTCCCCTCAGTCTGGTCGGCGCACTGAGTCTATATGTACTGCCGCCGTCCTTGGCCGTGGTGCCGCTCACCGCCGCGGAAAAGTTACTGCAATGGTTATGGCAACCCTTGCATTGGTTCGCGACCCAACCGGCGCTGCAATGGTCATCCGCAACGCCGTCCTTGTGGGCCTTGATCGCTGCCGCCGTCGGTATTGTTTGGATGTTGTTACCACGCGGTTGGCCGATGAAGTGGCTCGGTGTCGCGTGGTGCCTGCCGGCGATGTTCACGCCCATCGCAAATCCGGCGCCGGGTGCCGTTTGGTTTTCATTATTGGACGTCGGCCAAGGACTAGCGGCGGTCGTGCGCACCGCGCATCACACCCTGGTATTCGATACCGGGCCGTATTACTCGACCACATTCAATGGCGGTACCGCGGCGTTACTACCATACTTACGCGCCGGCGGTGTCGGGCAAGTCGATGTCCTGGTGCTTAGCCACGACCATCAAGACCATATCGGCGGGGCTGGCGCTCTAATCGAAAGCTACCCGCCGCAGCGTATCCTGAGCAGCGTGCCGATGTCGGCGGCGGAGCGTTGCCGGCGTGGGGCGCAATGGACCTGGGACGGCGTGCGTTTTACGGTTTTGAATCCGGATACGGAATCGGCAGGCGATGATACACATCACGACAATAATCGCTCCTGCGTATTGCGCGTCGACGCCGACTACGGGCGTATTTTATTGCCGGGCGATATCGAGCGCGACGCCGAGATTCGATTGGTCGCACGTTACGGTGCGGCCTTGCAGGCCGACGTCCTAGTCGCGCCGCATCATGGCAGCAAGACGTCGTCGTCGCCGGCGTTTATCGATGCCGTGCATCCGCGTTGGGTGCTGTATCCAGTCGGTTATCGTAACCGCTATCGGCACCCGCACCCGACCGTCGACGCGCGCTATGCGGAGCGCGTCATCAAACGCATCAGCACGGCCGATAGCGGTGCATTAATGCTAAAACTCGACGCAGGCGGCATGCGCCTGGAACGTTATCGTGCGACCCATGCGCATTACTGGTCGGCGTCAACATCGGCAATGCCTTCCGGATCGGCCGATACGATCGCATTCGAGACGACACCCTAAACCGATCGTTTGCGAAATCCAGGATCGGACAAGGCGACGTACCCGCGTAACCGTTTGTCTCGCCGATACCGAGCCGGTAACATAGCGCGAATTTCGTCACCCGAGGTTGCGCGTGTTCGAGTTAGTGAAGGCCGGTGGTTGGATGATGTGGCCGATCATTCTGGCGTCGATTGCGGCGATGGCGATTATCGGCGAACGGTTCTGGTCTCTGCAAAAGCAGCACGTCGCGCCGGACAATCTCCTTCCCAGCGTGCAGCAGTGGTTGAATAAACGCGAGCTCGGGCAGAACCATATCGCATTCTTGCGCGAGAGCTCGCCGCTAGGCCGCGTGTTTGCCGCCGGCCTCAGCCATCGCGAGCAAGGACGGCTGCAGGTGAAAGAGGCGTTGGAGGACGCAGGTCGACACATCGTGCCGGAGCTCGAACGCTATATTAACTCGCTCGGAACCATCGCCAGCATTGCGCCGTTTATGGGTTTGCTTGGTACTGTGCTCGGCATGATTCAAATGTTTTCCGGTGTTGGCACGCAGGGCATCGGTGATCCGGCCTTGGTTGCCAACGGCATCGCCCAAGCACTGATCACCACCGCCGCCGGACTCATCGTCGCAATTCCGTCGCTGATGTTCTATCGCTATTTCCGCGCACGCGTAAACGCATTGTTGATTGAGATGGAACAGGAATCGGCCAAGCTATTAGCCTTGCTGAGCGGGGGCGGGCGGTGAAGTTTCGTGAGCGCCGCAGTATCGAAGAGCCGGAACTGAATTTCATTCCGCTGATCGATGTGTTGCTGGTCACTGTGATCTTTCTTGTGATCACAACCAATTTCGCCAAAGAGGCGCAATTGCGTATCAAGCTGCCAGAGGCCTCGATCGAGAGCAAGCTCGAACCGAATGCAGTAAGAATCGCCATCGATGCCAAGGGACAATACTTTATCAACGGCTCGCAACTATTAAACAATGGTACTGAAGTCCTGCGCCGCGCCTTGCAGCAAGCGGCCGGCAGCAATAAGGATCCGGTCATTGTGCTGTACGCCGATGCCAAGACGCCGCACGAGGCGGTGATTCGCGCAATGGATGTCGCGCGCCGTCTCGGCTTTACGCATCTTACCTTTGCTACACAGCCGCCGAACGCCGAAAAACGTGAGCGATAACACCGTCTCCGGCGGCTCGCTGCAACTTTACCGGCGGCTACTGAGTTACAGCTGGCTTTACAAAAATCGCTTTCTTCTTGCGATTGTCGGCATGGTCGCCACTGCAATCAGCGACGCCGGGCTCGCGGCCCTGATGAAGCCCATGATCGACGGCGGCTTCGTGCAACGCGATCCGAGCAGCATTCGTTACGTCCCGCTAATTCTGGTCGCCTTGTTCTTGGCGCGCGGTGCGGCGTCGTTCACTGCAGAGTACTTGATGAATTGGGTTGGGCGACGCGTCGTATTCGATATTCGCAATCAGATGTTCTCGCGCTTGATTCACTTGCCCAGTACTTATTTCGATCATCATTCCTCCGGAACTTTGGTGTCAAAATTGATCTACGACGTCGAACAGGTTGCTGCGACCGCAACGCGTACCCTGACTACGATCGTACAAGATAATGTCACCGTGATCGCGCTGTTTAGCTGGATGCTATGGTTAAACTGGAAGTTAACCTTATCGTTCGTGGTCTTGATACCGCTAGTGGGTTTGCTCATCAAAACCATGAGTCGTCGCTTTCGCCGCACGAGTCGCGGCATTCAAGAATCGGTCGGCACCATTACCCACGTAGCGCAAGAGGCGATCGCTGGTCACCGCGTGATCAAAACATTCGGCGGGCACGAACACGAGCGCGCGACGTTTCTGCACGCAAACGAAAATAACCGCCGCCAGGCGATGAAGAAAGCCGCAGTCGCGGCGTCCGGGATTCCCTTGATACAAATGGTCGCGGCGTTCGCGGTCGCCGGCGTGGTGTTTCTCGCCTTGCAAGAAAAGCAATCGGCCGGTTCCTTCGTTTCGTATATCGGCACCATGATGATGATGATGGCACCGATCAAGCGGCTCACCCAAGTTAACGAAACGATTCAAACCGGTCTTACCGCGGCACAATCGGTTTTCGGCTTGATCGACGAAACCGCGGAACGCGATAACGGCCACATCGAACAAGCCCGCGTCAACGGACGCATCGAATATCACCACGTACATTTCGATTACCCGCAAAGCCAGCGACCGACCTTGACCGATGTGTCGTTCGTGGTCGAACCGGGGCAGACGCTGGCGCTGGTCGGCGCATCGGGTAGCGGCAAGTCGACCATCGCGAGTTTATTGCCGCGATTTTATTCGCCAAGCAGCGGCACGATCTTGCTCGACGGCATCGATATCAACGATTTCAAACTCAAAAATCTGCGCAGTCATATCGCGATCGTGACGCAGGAGACGATGCTATTCGACGATAGTGTGCGCAATAACATCGCCTACGGCCTCGACGCCGTAACCGAGGCGGCGTTATTGGCGGCGGCAGATGCGGCGAATGTGACCGAATTCGTACGCACCATGCCGCAAGGCTTCGATACCATGGTCGGAGAAAAGGGCGTGCGTTTATCCGGCGGGCAACGTCAGCGCATCGCGATTGCACGCGCATTATTAAAGAACACACCGATTTTAATCTTGGATGAGGCGACGTCGGCACTCGATACCGCATCCGAACGTCTGGTACAAGCCGCGATGCAACGTCTAATGCAAAACCGTACGACGCTGGTGATCGCACATCGCCTGTCTACCATCGAAAGCGCCGACCGTATCTTGGTTTTGCAAAATGGCAGCGTCATCGAAAGCGGCACCCACGCCGAACTCATCGCGCATGGCGCTGCCTACGCCAATCTCCATCGCTTACAGTTCAACGAGCGTGCCTAAAGGCGCGAGCGATTATTACGGCAGTCGCTTAGTAAAATTGTGGCGCGCCGATCTCGTCGATCGCCTGCACGGGGCGAGTGCGCGCGCCAATGCGCGCTGGGGTTGGCTGACACCACCGGCGGGCGCGGGCAAATTAATCTGGCTACACGCCGACGATCGTTACGATAGCGTCCTGCTGGCAAGCGAACTGCTACGCGCGATTCGCTTAAAACGGCTCGATGTGCGCCTCGCCTTGACCTTCGAGTACGAATATCGCGAGCTATTGGCGACACGTCTGCATAATCTCAAAGGCATTGGCTACGGCTATGGACCGGCCGACCGCGCCGCGATTGTCGCACGCGTTTTGAAGGCATTCGCGCCCCTGGGCGTGATCCAAGTCGCGCATGCACCGCGGCGTCATCTCAGCGCCGCACTGCAAAAAAATCGTATTCACTCCATCGCGGTGAACGCGCCGCCGTCGATTAGCCCGTATTCAATCGATTGGTGCGTTCCGCGCTCACCCGAAGAGGCACAACGCTGGCGCCATACCGGCGCGGCGAACGAGGTCGCACCGCCGGCGGCATTCATCAGTCAATTGGTCGAGGCACAAGTCGATCCAAATTTTAAAAGCTTGCTCGGCGGCGCTGCCGTATGGTGGTTCGCCGGCATGCGAACCACCGACGCCGCTGCTATACAATCGCACTGGCAAATATTGAGCGCGGCGTTGCCGGGAATTTTGTTTGTGAGTTTACGCGCGCACGAGGTACCGGATACGCTACCGCGATCGTGGCAACGTATCAGCGAATGGCGACGCGACCTGATACCGGCAAACAATATCGTGCTGGTCGATACGCCGCATTGGTTGCCAGCGATTGCAAATGTATCGCAGGCGATTCATCTCGAGCATGCCGACGAAGTGAGCTTGTGGCAGGCGCTCGCTGCGGGCAAGCCGTGCTCGCGCGGTAGCGAAGCCTTACCGTACGATATCGATATGCCGGTTTATCGCAACGTAACGCAGGTATTCGCCGCGTGGCAGGCCACTGCCGGCGACACATTTGCCGCGCGTCGTCTTGGTGATGCGCTACGGCGTCGTTTCTGGGATGAGCGCCGCCGCGCCGCTGCCGCAACCGAAGTGCTATTGCAACGTATTTACGATTGGTGAGATGGGTGAACCACGAGTGAGCGCGACACGCATGCGTTATCCCGCGTTCTGGCAACGCAAAACCGCCGTAGCTTACTTGTTGGTGCCGGTCGCATGGTTATTTTGCTTCGTCGCTTATTGCCGCCGCGTACTGTATCGCGCCGGGATAATACCGCGCCATAAAGTCTCCGTGCCGGTCATTGTCGTCGGCAATATCTCGGTGGGCGGCACCGGTAAAACACCCTTAGTCGATGCATTGCATCGCGCCTTGACGCAGCGCGGATATCATCCGGGTATTGTCTTACGCGGCTATGGTGTGAAAGGTAGCGCATGGCCGTTGCAGGTCGGGGCCGCGACCGCGGCCAGTGTCGCCGGTGACGAGGCGTGTTTGCATTACCGTCACAGCGGCGGACCAGTGGTCGTCGATCCGAATCGCGTGCGCGGTGCACGGGCGCTAGCGGCGCAGGGCTGCGATCTGGTATTGAGCGACGATGGCTTACAACACTACGCACTGGCACGCGACATCGAAATTCTCGTCGTCGATGGCACACGACGGTTCGGCAATGGCTGGTGTCTACCGGCAGGGCCGTTACGCGAACCGGTGACGCGCGCGACCGAAGTCGACTTCGTTGCGGTGCAAGGCGATGCCGTTGCACACGAATATCGTTTCGAATTGCAACCGCTCGGTTTGCGACGGGTCGACGGCACGGCGGGATTATTCCCGTTCGCACACCTCGCGGCGGCGCCGGTGCATGCGCTTGCCGGAATCGGCAATCCGGAACGATTTTTCCAGCAATTGCGCGCACTCGGCCTCACCATCGTCGCACACGCCTTGCCGGATCATGCGGTGATCAGCGCCACGGATTTGGATTTCGGCGCGGCCGCGCCAGTCGTGATGACGGCGAAAGACGCAGTGAAGTGCCGCGACTTTGCCGCGCCCAACCATTATTATGTCGATTACGAAACGACGGTCGATGCAGCACTGATTGACGCCGTCGTCGCCAAACTCACCAGCCTGCGCGCATAGCTATGGACCATAAACTACTCGATATTTTGGTATGCCCGATCTGTAAAGGACCCTTGCGGTACGACAAGGCCAAGGCGGAGCTGATTTGCCGCGCCGATCGCTTGGCCTATCCGATTCGCGACGATATTCCCGTAATGCTGGAAGACGAGGCGCGTGCCGTAACCGACGACGAGCTGCGGCGCTGATGATCGTTATTATTCCGGCGCGTTATGCGTCGATGCGCCTGCCGGCCAAGGCGCTGGCCGATGTTTGCGGTCAGCCTTTGGTGCAGCGGGTGCACGCCTGTGCGCGTGCCAGTTCTGCGCAGCGCGTGATCGTCGCGACCGACGATCGCCGCATTGCCGAAGCCGTCGAGGAGTTCGGCGGCGAGGCCTGCATGACGGCCGTAACACAT